>JAHQVR010000155.1 GCA_019634245.1 Gammaproteobacteria bacterium | reverse complement strand
TTTTCGCCGTTACTGCACGGACGTTGGAATCAGCCACAGATATAAGTGTCGGATCGGCTACCAATCACACGTTCGTCGCTTTGTTATCACAACCGAGAACCAAGCCTTCAAAGTCCATACTCTGACTGACCTCCCAGGCTGACATCGCCTTTTTTCCTGAGCGCTGTAGCTGGGTCAAAATCAACACTCCTTGTGCCGTTGCCACATGCAGACCTTGTTTGTCCACTTTGATAACTGTCCCCGGTTGTTGATCGGTCACCGTCCCGTCACCCAGTTCACTACGCCAGAGGCGCAGACGCTCCTCCGCGGCGGTGGTTTCTGCCACAGGCCAAGGGTTAAAAGCACATATCTTTCGGTGCAGCTGCACGGCGCTACTGCTAGAAAAGTCTAAAACCGCTTCTGACTTTTCGATCTTATTGGCGTAGGTGACACCGGACGTTGGCTGTGGTTCAGCGCTATTGGTGCCATCACAACGTTTCGGAAGCACATTCATCAGAGCCTTTGCACCTAACGCGGCCAACTCATCATGCAGTTCACCCGTGGTTGTCATTGGACCGATCGGTATGGATACTCGATGGAGTACATCACCGGTATCAAGTCCCGTATCCATTTGCATGATGCAAACTCCCGTTTCGCTATCACCTTCAGCGATGGCCCGATGAATAGGCGCAGCGCCACGCCAACGTGGCAGCAGCGATGCATGTATGTTCAAACAACCAAATGTGGGCAGCCTCAATACCGACTCAGGAAGAATCAGCCCATAGGCTGCTACCACCATCACATCCGCCTGTAAGTCAGCTATCGCGTCTATGCTGCTTTGTTCTTTGAGCGTGTTGGGTTGAAGCAGCGGAATAGTGTGTTTGATAGCCAGTTGTTTCACTGGGCTTTGAACCAACGATCTCCCACGACCAGCAGGTCTGTCCGGTTGAGTTAAGACGGCGACTACATCATGATTGCTATGGATCAAATGATCCAAGGCCACTTGAGCAAACTCAGGGGTACCCGCAAAGACGATGCGTTGGGAGAGACAGTCAGTCATCCATATCTCGCACGTATTTCAACATTTTCTGTCGAATCCGCGTGCGCTTGAGTTTGGATAAATAATCGACAAAGAGCTTGCCGTCCAAATGATCAATTTCATGCTGGATGCACACCGCCAGCAACTCCTCGGCCTCTAGTTCGAACGGTGAGCCCTCTCGATCGATCGCCTCAATTTTGACGCTACCGGGTCGTTTGATGGTCTCGTAGATACCGGGTATCGACAGGCACCCTTCCTGCAGCTCTATTTCACCGGCGGATTCAACCAAAGTGGGGTTAATCAATACCAAAGGCGAGTCGCACTCTTCGGAGACATCGATGACGACCACCCGCTCATGGACATTGACCTGGGTAGCTGCCAAACCGATCCCTGGGGCCTGGTACATCGTTTCGAGCATCTGATCCACCAACGCAGCAATTCGACCATCCACATTGGCCACAGGCGCAGCTTCTCGCCTTAGTTGAGGGTCGGGGTAGAGCAAAATATCGAGCGCGGGCACGGATTTTCCAGAAAAATGAGTCAAATCTAATTCTAACAGGGGCCGGGAAGGCATTGCCCTTGCATATCTATCCCTGACGAGGTCTGCCCCGAGCAGAAACAAGCCTCAATCATCGACATACGGAGATAGCCTGACAATGGGTAATCTAGCAAACGTACCGACAGCCCGATTGGTGTTGGCCGTGAGCCTTTCAATGGCTTTGGGAGCATGCGCGGTAAAACGTGATGGGGTGGTTGTTGTGGAAGCACCTACCAAAGCCGAAGACCGGTTCGGCTCTGATGAAATGGTGAATCACAACTACACCACATCCATTCCTCTTAACGGTGTAAGAGTCAGCCGAGATGATCTACGCACCGGTACTGAACAAAACTACACGGTTGTCAGAGGCGATACTCTGTGGGATATCTCAGGCAAGTTTCTGAATAGCCCCTGGTTATGGCCAGAAATCTGGGACTTCAACCCGCAAATTGAAAATCCGCATTTAATTTATCCAGGTGACAACATCGCCTTAGAATATGTCGATGGGCAACCCACCCTAATATTGTCTCGCAATGGCGAAGCCATCGGTTCCGGCAGTGCCGGTGCCGGTGACGGTGCGGCGCTAAGCACCAGTGGAACCAACACTACGAGTGGCGCAGCTCGACTCTCTCCCAGAATTCGCCAGGAATCTTTGGCGAATGCGGTACCCACCATTCCTGGGGATGCCATTGCTCAGTTCTTAATTCGGCCACAAGTAGTTCCGGCTAGTACACTTAGAAATGCCCCGTATGTTATTGGTAACGACGACGGTCGCTTAATCAGTGCTCTCGGACACCAGATATACGTTCGCGGCCTCAAAGAGTCTAAGCAAACCAGCTATGGTATTTTTCGCCGGAGCAAAACTCTACGGGACCCGGTTACCAATGACATTCTCGGCTATGAAGTTCTGCATGTTGCCGAAGCTAAATTAATGCACGCGGGTGATCCTGCCACTCTGGCCATCACCTCTAATAAAATGGAAACTATCGCTGGAGATGTACTTCTGCCTTCGACCAACGAAGGTTTAGAGCACACCTACATACCACGCCTACCCTCATTGAGCGGTGCCGGTCGTATCATTTCATTGGTTGATGCAATATCACAAAGCGGTCGAAATCAGATCGTCGTGCTGAACCTTGGGAAAGAATCAGGAATTCAGGTTGGTGATGTATTGGCCGTGGAAGGACGAGGTGGCGCCATCATAGATTCCTTCGGCAAGCGTCGGTTCGAACGTGTAAAGATGCCCAACAAACGTACCGGAGTTGTCATGGTGTTCCAGACCTTCGATGAGGTAAGCTATGCCTTGGTTATGGAATCCAGTCGCCCAGTTGCATTGAAGGACTATGTCACGGGCATTTAATTAACGCCTGACAGTCTTAATACCTATCCAAAAGGCCGCAGGCTACAACCTGTGGCCTTTTTTCATGGATGAAAAAAACAGTACTAATCTATCGTTACGAGGCTGGTTAAGCTTCGCCCTCTCACCCGCTATCAAGACCCGCCACAGGCGGGAGTTGAGCGAATTGATCCCCTGCTCGACCACCCTTGATGCGCTGCTGCAACACGCTATCGACCCACATTCGATCGATTTATCTAAACTGGCTATCGAGGTCGATACGATAGCCGACGTCGAGCCGTTCCTTTCCAGACACCTGTCTCACAAGGCTACCCAGCAACGTTGTGAACAAGCATTGAGTTGGGCTTTCGAAGACCGCCAGCACCATATAGTGAGCCTGGCATCCGAACATTACCCCGACACTTTGGCGATGGTGCCCGACGCACCACCAATTCTGTATGTGCGCGGACAGCCCCAAGCACTGCAGGAGCCGCTAATTGCCATAGTCGGGTCTCGCAAAGCCACCCCCGGGGGCCGTGCCCAAGCCTATGAAGTGGCCGCCGACCTTGCCAAAGCGGGGGTAGGCACGGTGAGTGGATTGGCCAAAGGCATCGATGCAGCCGCTCACACAGGCAGCCTAGAGGCCAAAGCCCCCACGGTGGCAGTGGCCGCGACAGCGCCCGACAAGGTTTATCCTGCCGCCCATCGCGAATTGGCCGCCAAAATTGCGGGCTCAGGTGCCGTCATCAGCGAGTTTCCATTGGGTTCGTCTCTGCGTCCAGGCTGCTTTCCACGCCGCAATCGGATCATTTCTGGGCTCTCTCTGGCCGTGTTGGTCGTGGAAGCGACCATACCCAGCGGCACGCTGACAACAGCCCTGCACGCGCTGAATCAGGGGCGTGAGGTGATGGCGATGCCCGGATCTGTCAAGAACCCACAAGTGACTGGGTGTCATACCCTTATTAGGGAGGGTGGCATACTGATCACCGGAGCAGATGATATCCTCGCCGCGGTGGAGGCCAAACTTCGACCATTGCTGAGAACCCAAATCCGGCCTACAGTAAAAGGTCCGGTGGGCGAGGACCATGTTGAAACGGCCAGCCAGAGCCCCAGTTTGACCCAAGATGCACAAGAGCTACTGGCTCTATTGGGTTTTAATCCGATGACCATAGATGAGCTCGTTGAGGCTTCAGCACTCAAGACGGCACAAGTCACCGGGGCTTTGATGCAGCTTGAGTTGAAAGGATTTGTGAGCACGGAAGGAACTGGACGGTACGTGCGTTGCTAGCTTCGTAAGTAAGCTCGGTAACTACGATGAACCTAAGACGACGAGCGAATCCCGATAATCGCTTCATAACAACAGTGTATTCATGAGCAAAAATCTTGTCATTGTAGAGTCGCCCGCCAAGGGCAAAACGATCGAGAAATACCTCGGCAAGGACTACAAAGTTCTTGCGTCGTACGGTCATGTGCGTGACTTACTCCCTAAGGAAGGGGCTGTAGATCCAGCGAATGATTTCGCCATGAAGTACCAAATGATAGAGCGAAATGAAAAACACGTTAACGCCATAAAGAAGGCCCTGAAAAAAGCCGATGCCTTACTACTCGCAACTGACCCGGATCGTGAAGGGGAAGCCATTAGCTGGCACTTGGTCGAGTTACTTAAAGACGAAGGAGCGCTCGAAGGTAAAGAGGTCAAACGAGTGGTTTTCCACGAGATCACCAAACGCGCTATACAAGAGGCTGTCGACAACCCTCGCACGCTAGGTCAGGATTTAATCAACGCTCAACAGGCGCGCAGAGCGCTGGACTATCTGGTTGGTTTCAACCTCTCGCCTCTACTGTGGCGCAAGATCCGTCGTGGGCTATCCGCAGGTCGTGTACAAAGCCCCGCTCTTCGAATGATTTGCGAACGAGAGAACGAAATTGAAGCCTTCGTTCCTCAAGAATATTGGAGCATCGTTGCTGATCTTGAAAAGGACAAACAAGCATTCACCGCACGTTTATCGCTACTCGATAGCGACAAAGTGAAACAATTTACCGTTACTAACGGAGAGCAAGCTGAATCTGTAAAAGCCATGCTATTAGCGGCAGCCAACGGTGAGCTGGTTACCTCAAAGGTTGAGAAAAAACAACGAAAACGCAACCCCACTGCCCCGTTTACCACTTCTACATTGCAACAAGAAGCCTCGCGCAAGCTGGGTTTTGGCGCACAACGTACCATGCGCATTGCGCAAAAACTCTATGAAGGTATTGATGTCGGAGATGGCCAGGAAGGTTTGATTACCTATATGCGAACCGACTCGGTGACTCTGTCTCAGGACTGTGTTGATGATCTTCGATCCATGATTCCAGAACGATATGGAAAAGATTATCTGCCCGAGCAGCCCAACACCTATAAAAATAAATCCAAAAATGCCCAGGAGGCGCACGAGTGCATTCGACCCACATCAGTACGGCGTTTTCCTGAGGCGATTAAACAATACCTAGATGCGGATCAATACAAACTCTACAACCTTATATGGAAACGTACGGTCGCTAGCCAAATGATCTTCGCTACCATTGATCAGGTTGCTGTGGATTTTGCCTGTGGGGAAGGCAATCAGTTTCGCGCCAATGGCTCCACGGTTAAATTTCCAGGCTTTATGACCGTGTACCTCGAAGATGAGGACGATAAGAAAAAATCCGATGACGATGACAAGATGTTGCCTGACTTGAAAGAAGGTGATCGGGTTCCGTTACACGAAATCAAGCTGACTCAGCACTTCACCGAGCCACCTCCTCGGTTCTCAGAAGCCAGCTTGGTGAAGGCCTTGGAAGAGTATGGAATAGGTCGGCCATCAACCTACGCATCCATCATTTCCACCTTGCAGTCACGCGAGTATGTAGAAATTGAATCGCGACGATTTTTTCCCACAGACACTGGTCGAGTGGTTAGTAACTTTTTATCGAATCATTTCAGTAAGTACGTCAGTTACGACTTTACTGCCGAACTTGAAGATGAGCTCGATGCCGTTTCACGAGGTGAGAAGGCCTGGGTACCCTTACTCGATGAGTTTTGGACGCCCTTCAAAGACACGGTCGACGACAAACTAGAAAACGTATCCCGCGATGAGGCAGTGCAAGCTCGAGAGCTGGGTACCGATCCAAAATCAGGTAAACCGATTTCGGTACGTATCGGTCGCTACGGCGCCTTCGTACAAATAGGCACACGGGAAGACGAAGAAAAACCGACCTTTGCCGGTCTGCGGCCTGGGCAGCGGATGAATACCATCACCTTGGAAGATGCATTACAGCTGTTTGAACTTCCGCGCCATTTAGGAGAATCCCCAGAGGGCGAAAAAATTTCCGCCAGCATCGGTCGATTTGGACCTTACATCAAGTACGACAGCAAATTCGTGTCTCTTAAGGAGGACGATCCATACACCGTAACGCTCGAACGTGCGCTCGAAGTGGTAGCAGCTAAAAAGGAAGCAGACGCCAACCGAATCATCAAGACGTTTGAAGGCACCGAAGTGCAATTACTCAATGGGCGATGGGGGCCTTACATATCAGACGGACACAAAAACGCAAAAATTCCGAAAGATATGAAAGAGAAGCCGCTTGAATTGACCCTTGAGTTTTGCCTAAAGGCGCTCGAGGAAGCACCAGAGCCTCGCGGTCGGGGAAAGAAAAAAGCTGCAGCGAAGAAAACGGCTGCTAAAAAGACCGCAGCAAAGAAAACATCCAAGAAAAAAGCGTCAAAGAAAAAAGCCGCCAGTAAGAAAAAATCAGCGGCCAAAAAGAAATCCAAAGCGAAAGCGAAAAAAACGACGTCTAAGAAAAAAACCAGCGCAAAGAAAAAAGCTGTGGCCAAAAAGGACACGTCTGAAACGGCAGCGGTGGCAACAAAAACTTAAGAGATACCGGCAATCAGTTCTTCGTCAATTGATACTGCAATACAAGAGGCTGCAGACTGCATTCACAATGGCGGCCTAATCGCCTACCCGACAGAAGCGGTATTCGGGCTAGGCTGTGCCGCTGACAACACAGTAGCTCTCGAGCGGCTAATCGCACTCAAAGGCCGTGACGCCGCGAAAGGCTTTATTCTTGTGGCCAGTAATATCGATCAACTTGCTCCATACATTCTGCCTCTCAATGATCAGCATTTGCGTTCGGTCAAAGCACATTGGCCCGGACCTGTTACTTTCGTGATGAAGGCAGCGCACAACACCTCGGAACTGCTAACTGGCGGTCGCGATACCATCGCTGTACGTGTCAGCGATCACCCAGTGGTTCGAGCACTTTGCGAAGCCTGTGGCATGTGCATCACATCCACTAGTGCTAATCAAAGCGGCCAGGAGCCGATTAAGGCCGTTGAAGAGTTAACACGCTGCTTTGGAATGCAGATTGACTCTGTAGTGCCAGGTACTCTGGGCGGAGATGCCAAGCCAACCCGTATAATTGATTTAGAAACAGGTAGGCGTCTGCGATAGCAGTTCCATATTTAGCATTCTTAGTACAGGATTAAGAAACGTTGAACGAAGACATCAACTCACAGGCGGTAAAACAGTTTCTTACCCAGTTTCATAGCGATCTCTGCGCACAACTTAGCCAACTCGACGGCAAGGCCGACTTTGGCAATGATACCTGGACACGAGCCGAAGGCGGTGGGGGTAATACGCGAACGCTGGCTGACGGTGATTTATTTGAAAAAGGCGGAGTTGCGTTTTCTCATATACACGGCGATAAGCTACCACCGTCGGCTTCGGCGGCCCGACCCGAACTGGCTGGACGCAAATATCAAGCGATGGGTGTGTCGTTAGTGCTGCATACCCAAAACCCACACGTGCCCTGCACTCATATGAACGTCCGGTTTTTCTTTGCTGAGAAGCCTGGAGAACACACTATTTGGTGGTTTGGGGGTGGGTTCGACCTTACCCCATATTATGGCTACGAAGAAGACTGTCGTCATTGGCACACAATGGCAAAGCAAGCCTGCGACCCTTTCGGCCCAGAGCTATATGCTCGTTTTAAAGCTAACTGTGACGACTACTTCTATCTGCCTCATCGAAACGAAACTCGCGGCGTAGGCGGTCTGTTCTTCGATGACTATAACGGCGATGGGTTCGAGCATGCATTTGGTCTAACTCAGAGTGTAGCGACTCATTTTTATAAAGCTTATGCGCCTATTGTGCAGAGGCGCCGCAGTCAACACTACACAGCTGAGCAAAAGCAGTTTCAGTGTTATCGACGTGGTCGCTATACGGAATTTAACTTGCTACACGATCGTGGAACCTTGTTCGGATTACAATCCGGCGGGCGCACTGAGTCTATTCTGATGTCACTACCGCCCACGGCTCACTGGTGGTATCAACCAACGTTCAACCCAGGTACACCAGAATACGAACTAACGGAGAAATTTCTGCGACCTAACCCATGGCTGTAATGGATCGAACAGGCATTCGGCATTCGATGCTAGGCTAGCTGCGCCAGGCCTTCGGAGTTCGGAGTTTGGCCGTCGGTTTTAAACGTTAAGATTCAGGCGTTACGCACGAGGCATTCCCGACTCGCATTCAACAACAAAGTGTCAGTTAGCACTAAACAACAACACAAACCCTAAGTTGTAAAAAGCGTGTAGTGCAATGGGTGGCCATAAGGATTGGTATCGATCTCGGGCCCATCCAAACACCAATGAGGGAAAAAATATAAGCGCAGACCAAAGTGGCGGTTGAGATATCAGATGCAGAGCTGCAAACAACACGGAGGTAACAATATTCGCCAAGCTAATTCCAAACTGGATTTTGGCTAACGCGTCATATCTCAGTAGAAATTCCTGAATACCACCTCGAAAAACGATTTCTTCTAAAACGGGAGATACAAAAGCAACCAGCAGCAAGGTTACTATCGCAAGCTCTGAGCCCGCCGAACTGACGCCGAGCAACGTAAGAACTAACCAACACAGAGGCGCTAAACCCAATGCACCCCAGTACAGCGGATCTTTATACCACTGCCGACTGGGTATGCCAAAAAACCTATTGACGCTTTTCAAAGACCTCAATTCGATTATTGCGTTGCTTGCCCTCTTCTGTTGCATTATCAAATCTTGGCTTCGCACCACCAAATGAGCGGAGGGTCATTCGATTTGACCGGATACCTCGTTCTAATAAATACGTACCGACGGTACGTAGGCGGGCTCGAGTGAGTACCGACTGATCAGTAAGCGAGCCCGAATTATCACTGTGTGAGTGCAGCTCAATTTTTGCCTCCGGGTACTGCAACAGCACATTAACTAACGAATCGAGCTGACGTTCAGAACCGGGTTCCAATCGAGCTGTGCCTTCGACAAATCGAACACCACTTAGTACACCATCAAACAAGGGGCAGCCGTTTTCACGAACCGGAAAACCTCGCTGTGAGTCCAGGCATTGATCGTCGCCATTGGCGATGCCGTCCGCATCCTGATCAGCATTACGAGCGATGTTTTCGGAATCGACCGATTCCGCGGCCGGTTGATCGACGGTTTTCGGTACCTCTGGCACCGGTAACGGCACTGCCTCAGGCTCAGGCGGGCTGACAGGAGACGTTGGAACGGCAGGTGCACGACTTACCGGGCTAGGTGTACCACCAAACCGAAACACTAATGCAACATTACCTGAAGCCGCATCCGATTCATGGTAAATCGCTTCTGTGCGCAATGAAAAATTGCGAGTCAGGAACGTTTCAGCTCCCAGACCGAAGGAAAAATGCACCGGAGCATCATCTTCAAGCGATTGTTCCGAATCCCGATACATGTACCCTAAAGCAAACTGACCATACAAGGCCAGACCAAAGTTACCCCTTCCGAGCGAACGATCACGAGAATCGAACAAACGATACAATACCGCTGCATCGGCCGAGGCGTATGTGGCTTCAATTCCGTTGTCAAATTCTGCTGCTCCGAGACCATGCAGTTGGAATTGAATGCTCGAACGATTGTCCAGGTCTCGACCAATGAACAGAGTCCCACCGGTGCCCACATTCTCCGCCACATCCAGACCATGCTCACGCGGGTTGGGTGTTAACCAACTACCGGTACCACCAAGGCCGATGTACCACTGATCACTGAGCGCGTGCGCCGAGCTGATTACGCCCATACTCAGCGGTATCGTTGCGAAAAGTACCAACAATCGGTATCGGTGTTTGATCATACTCACTACGGGTTTAGCCCAATGAAGTGTCAACAAGCTGACTCATCTAGAGCATAGCCGGTTTTCTATGGATTAGTAGCCACAGAATCATGCCCTGCCTTCAGCCAGCCAAGTGGCGATGTCTTTGGAGTAGTAGGTTAGTACACCATCACAGCCTGCCCTTTTAAAGGACATCATGGTTTCCAATACAACTTCTCGTTCATCCAGCCAACCCGCATTACTGGCGGCTTTCAACATCGAATATTCACCACTGACATGATAGGCAAAGGTTGGCACTCCAAAGGAATCTTTCGCTCGACGAACAATATCCAAGTACGGCAGACCCGGCTTGACCATAATCATGTCGGCCCCTTCGGCTAGATCAGCTGCAATCTCATGCATCGCCTCATCGCTGTTGGCCGGATCGAGTTGATAGGTGTACTTATTAGCCCCGGCTAGAGCTTTCGCGGCCCCCACGGCCTCTCGAAACGGACCATAAAAACTGGAGGCGTATTTGGCTGAGTAAGACAGGATTTTGGTATGAATATAGCCGGCGGCCTCCAAAGCCTGTCGTATGGCCCCGACGCGACCATCCATCATATCCGATGGTCCGACAATATCCGCGCCTGCCTCGGCGTGCGAAACCGCCTGTTTAACCAGCACGTCCACTGTCTCATCATTAACAATGTAGCCGGAGGCGTCCATTAATCCATCATGGCCGTGCACCGAATAAGGATCCAGCGCTACATCAGTCATGACACCCAGTTCAGGTAAATCTTTTTTTAGAGCCCGAATAGCTCGCTGCGCCAGACCATCGGGGTCATAGGCTGCTGCACAATCTGCGGTTTTGACCGCGTCATCTGTGACGGGAAATAACACAAGTGCGGGAACGCCAAGAGAATGAATTTGGCGCGCTTCAATCAACAATTGATCGATGCTCAACCGGCTGACTCCGGGCATTGCCGAAACCGGATCGCGACGATTTTCACCATCCACGATAAAATATGGCTGGATCAGCATGTCAGCGGAAATCGAATTTTCTTGCACCATGCGCCGTGAAAAATCGTCTTTTCGTAGCCGCCTCGGCCGACTCAATGGGAAGCTGCCACGGCTACTGAAATCTGTGTTCTGGCTCACACTCAACTCTTCTTTGCGATGGGACACCGCCATCGGTTGTAAACAGTATGACATTAACCGCCTTGTGAATCGCAACTTAACACGAAGGCGGGTTAAGCTATCGGCTTCAGTCGCCCGAACAGATTAAAAACGCATGAATCTCAACTCAATAACCGGCATTTTCGTGGCTGTGCTGCTTATCGGAGGAGGCATGATGTTAGCGATCAAAGTCTACATGGTTAGAACGGATGACTATGCCGCTGTGTGGTCGGATGGCGGCCGCGTGGTGAAGGATGAAGAGGAAGAAGAAAAAGAGTCCGGACAAGTAGGTATTTTCCTACAGGAAAAAGAAGGCAACGAGATACGGGTCTCTGATTCAGCCCCGCGAATCATCGCACCATCGGTGCGTGGGGGCATAAGAAGAGACTCGGACGATTTAGTGGAAGAGGAAGCTTCAAATGAGAATCTCTCAGAACTGACAGAATCAAAAGAGTTACAGCGAGATGATTCTGATGCAGACATTCAACAGCAGAAAGCGCTGGAATCAGAAGCTAGTGACAAGAGCGCTGACGACAAGCGCAGCAAAATTAAAAATGATGCTAAGGTGTCCAAGCCAGAGATTGACAAGCGAAAAGCAGTCACCCCTGCCGTTTTGGTAAAAATGGTTTTTGACAACCAGTCGTGTAACCAAACAGGATTAGAGATCCCTACTGTAGCGGTAAACTATCGCTATGGCTCTGCGGCCATCCGCGGCAGTAGTTTGGACACTTTGGATTTAGTTGTGGATGTGTACCGCGAGTGTGCGGCTGATCTTCACTTGTTGGCCAACTTGGACATCGAGCAAGATAATAATGAAGCCTTGTTGGATCGCCGAAAGCAAGAAGTGAAGTACTACTTCTTGCAAAGGCATGTGCCGAAGAATAAAATTCTACAACAGGAACCCAGCCAGTGATCCCTCAATACACGGTAATTGGCCAACCAATCGCACATAGCCTGTCCCCTCAAATCCACCAAACCTTTGCTAAGTTGACTCAGCGAAAAATCCAATACACCCGCACAGAAGCGACCAAAGATACCTTCACATCAACAGTTAAAAAATTTCAGGCGAACGGAGGCCAGGGCTGCAACGTCACCGTACCCTTTAAAGAAGACGCTTTTGAACTGTGCGATCGCTTGCACGAATCAGCCTCATTGGCACGAGCGGTAAACACCCTATGGATGCACAAGGACGGCAGTTTGGTTGGTCACAATACCGACGGTTCCGGCCTTTTACAGGATCTAGAGGCACGGCACCATATTGCTTTAGCTGGCAAACGAATACTGATCCTTGGCGCTGGCGGTGCGACCCGCGGAGTCATCGGACCCTTATTGTCACGCGCACCCGAACAACTGGATATTGCCAATCGCACCACCGAAAGGTCAGAGTTGCTTGCAGCCGATTTCAGCCAACTGGGAAATATCAAGGGATTTGGATTGGATGCACTCGAAACGGGCGGAGCGTACGACGTAGTGCTTAACGCCACCAGTATGAGTCTACAAGGTGCGGCACCCCCTCTCACTAAGAACAATTTCTCCAAGGGCGCAGCAGCCTACGATTTGATGTATTCGGCTGAAGATACTCCATTCATGGCTCAGTGCAGGTCCATGGGCGTTGAGCAGGTGTACGATGGATTTGGTATGTTGGTGGAACAAGCCGCAGATGCTTTTTTGATTTGGGAAGGCGTTCGTCCCAAAACCCAACTGGCTTACGCTGAATTAACAGAGCTAAAACAGACTTCAAAGTGAGACTATCGCATTGAATAATGCATTGACAAAAATCTGGTGCAAAATATTTCTCAGCACCTCTATGGCTTTTGTTATGTTGACGTTGGGCTCAATTGCTAAGGCAGAAGGCCAGCCACAACCACAGCTGCCCTCGATACAACTGGATGTCTCTGGCGTACCGTTAGAGGCAGAGCTTGCCAGTACCGAGATACAACGATATATGGGGTTAAGTTTCAGAAAAGCTCTGGCAGAAAACTCCGGTATGCTGTTCGTCTACCCGTCTGAACGGCCCTTAACGTTTACGATGCGCAATACACTCATACCTTTGTCCATCGCATTTATTTCAGCAATACCAGGCACCAGCGATTTGGTGATCAATGAAATTCAACTAATGAATGTAGGTCCCAATCAATTGTTCCCTTCTAAACAACCTGCTCAGTTTGCACTGGAGGTTAACCAAGGATGGTTTGCAGCAAATAAAATTAAGCCCGGCGATGTTATAAAGCGCCGTTGGCCGTAGCATGCAGCTACAAATTTTGAGAAGAGCACGAGCATGAAAACGAATCGGTTAGGTAAATCGAAAATTTATGTTAGCGAGCTTTGCTTGGGAAGTATGACCTGGGGTACCCAAAACACACAAGCG
>JAHQVR010000154.1 GCA_019634245.1 Gammaproteobacteria bacterium | reverse complement strand
GGTGGGCTGGCGTGCCTGTGGCATTTCTCTTAAGACAGTGCAGTTTGCCCGGTAGCATATTCAACACTTCCTGATCTCGACCCAGGAACTGTCCATGGTTTCCCCAGCAAGCGACTACGGTGCCGGAGAGTTTTACTGCCTGTAAAAGATAGTGGTCGGTTAATTCCCCAAGTGGTTCACTCGAGAGCTTTAAGTCTTTCGGTTCGGTTGCTCGATAGGCAAATAAATTAACTAGCAGTAATTGCTTGAAACCCAGCTGATCGGCTATCGCTATACATTTGCGTACGGTGGGGTCGTTGGTTTCGGCATCTGCTGTGGAAGGATTCAACCCAATAAAGCACACCGTGCGTTTTTTCGCACAGCGCCGCTCCCAACGCCGCGTGAGCAGGTATCGATACTGTCCGCAGGCTGAGAATTCTGCATGACCATGAAAAACGATTGGAACCGGCATAACTGTGAGTAAAAAAGGCCCCTTAAAAAGGGGCCTTTTGTATTGGTGGAGAAGGGGGGAGTCGAACCCCCGTCCGAAAGCACTCCGCCTTTGGTACTACATGCTTAGTTTCGCCTTTAGCTTTAGCCTTCCAGAACCCGACGAACGGGGTTAAGGTTAGCGATCCCATTATTGGTTTAACTCTCAGGTGTAAGGGCGACCCTTTGAGCGATCCTGTGGCTGATGCCCCGGAGCCAAATCACAGGCAAGACGGCCGCCGGGTAGAACTACTTAACTAAACAAATAAATGTCTAATTAGGCAGCCAATGCGTAGTTGTCGTCGTTGGCAACTATAAGTTTTCAGCTGGTTTAACGAGGTAATCTGATCCTCGGCATGCACCTCAGGTTTTGCCACTCCCGTCGAAACCAGGTCTTCCCCGTAGTTTGGAACATTTGAGTGCGAATTCCCTGCACTAGTAGTATGCGGCCGATACACAGAATTTTCAATGTTTATTCAGATGTAAACCATTGTTGCGCCGTGAATTATTGAACTTTTGCCTAGGTATACTGCCGGCTCGATATTGCTATGGATCACAATCTTCCATGAACCTTAAAAATTCCATGTCGTTGTTAAGCGTCATCGGTCTGATGACACTAATGCCGGTGGTGCAGGCACAAGAGACTACCGAACCCGTTGCCGATGCACTGTTTCTAGGGTGGAGTGGTACAGCCAGCTTGGGTGCGACTACGTCTACTGGCAATGCCGAAACGAGCAACATCAATGGCTCTATTCGCCTGGGCAAAACAGTTGGTAAATGGGAGCACATCACTTTTGCCTCGGTTTTCAAAGGCGAATCTGCGCTGATAGTGGAACAGGTGGATGAAAACGGTGACACGATCCTTGACACAGATGGTCGGCCACAGCGTGAAATCATTCGCGGTAGCTCATCTGATCGATTGGCGTTGGGATATCAACCAAGGTATTACTGGCGTGAGCGCACCTACTTATTTGGTGTGCTTGACTGGGAAAGAGACAAACCCGCTGGCATCAAATCTGTAACGCGGCAGATTATTGGGATAGGGCATAAGTTCATAACCACTGATAATAGCTACCTGTCGGCTGAAATCGGGTTTGGAAACAAAACCACGGATCAGACCTTCGGTGATGATATTAATGGCGGTATCGGGTATTTAGGCGTCAACTACCTTAATAGAGTGACTGACAACGTGACATTTAACGCCGACATGCGCAGCGATTTTGGCAGCGACAACACGTTTGTGGAGTTAGGGTTGGGCATTAATTTCAAAGTGTCTTCGAAGATTGCCTTTGGTGTGTCCCACTTTTCACGTAGCAACAGTGACATCAGTGCGTTTGATGATGAATTCTCCTCCAGCAGTGACAGCGTAACTTCGTTGAATCTCGTTGTGGATATCTGATCTAAACAGGATCAACTGATCGAAATGGCGCAAAGAAATTTGCGTCGGGCGTGGCCGATCCGGGTGCTTCGGAGTATCATGAAGCACCCGTGATTCTGTCCAATGGATTTCTCTTCCCATGCTATGTCTGCCCGGTGCTTCTGCACAGAGTGACTTTCGTTTGTCGCGCTTGGCGGCTCAACTAGCATCGGTTGATGCAGCTATTGTTGGTGTTAGCGCGCATTATCACTATTTGATTCACTCAGATGGCTCAAACGCCTTAAGTGATGACGATAGCGCCTGCTTGAGCAATCTTCTATCAGTAACTGCAGCGCCTTCTGATTCTGACGGGTTTCAGCTCTATGTGGCTCCCAGGCCAGGAACCATTTCTCCGTGGTCCACCAAAGCGACCGATATCTGTCATCGCTGCGGTTTAGCAATGGTTCAACGGGTAGAACGGGCGGTGGTTTACACGCTTCAGGGTGTCAATGACATCAGCCCTTCAACGACTCTCGCTGTCCGTGCTCTTTTGCATGACCGAATGACAGAGGCTGTGTTCGCTTCAGAATCTGCGCTGTCTGTATTGTTCGAGCGGAACGATCCTCTGGCGCTCACCACAGTGCCGGTAGCGAGTGATGGGCGAACGGCGTTGGAAAACGCCAATCGGGAGCTTGGCCTGGCCTTGTCGGATGACGAGATCGACTATCTGATAGAGAACTTCGTCAAAATGGGGCGCGATCCTACCGACGCTGAACTTATGATGTTTGCTCAGGCGAACTCAGAACACTGCCGACATAAAATCTTCAATGCAAGTTGGCAAATCGATGGGATACCTCAACCGCAGTCCTTGTTTGGCATGATCCGCAATACCTACGCTGAATCACCCACCGGTATCTTGTCGGCCTACCATGACAATGCAGCTGTGATCGAGGGAGAAATGGCGCATCGCTGGTTGCCTGGACCTGATCATCACTACCGCATCACCCGCGAAGCTGCTCACATCCAGATCAAAGTAGAAACCCACAACCACCCAACCGCGATTTCCCCTTATCCAGGGGCGGCAACGGGTGCGGGTGGAGAAATTCGCGACGAAGGAGCCACCGGTAACGGATCAAAACCTAAAGCTGGGCTTTGCGGATTTACGGTGTCGGATTTGCACATACCAGAGCTTCCGCAGCCTTGGGAGAACGTTCAAAATAAACCGGAACGAATAGCCAGTGCTTTGAGCATCATGATTGAAGGCCCCATCGGAGCGGCTTCGTTCAACAATGAATTTGGGCGACCCAATTTGTGCGGGTACTTTCGCAGTTTCACGCAGAGTGTGAAGTTTGGAGATACCTCAGAGATACGCGGCTTTCACAAACCGATCATGATCGCGGGTGGATTGGGCAACATACGCAGTCTCAATGTTGACAAGAAACCCGTACCCGTAGAAGCGGCACTAGTGGTGTTAGGTGGCCCAGCGATGTTAATCGGCTTAGGTGGCGGGGCAGCGTCGTCAATGTCTAGCGGTACGTCCAGTGAAGAGCTAGATTTTGCGTCTGTGCAACGTGGCAACCCTGAAATGCAACGCCGCGCCCAGGAAGTTATCGATCGGTGCATCGCGATGGGTGATGACAGTCCTGTTCTGTCTATGCATGATGTGGGTGCGGGCGGGTTGTCGAATGCGCTGCCGGAACTCGTCAATGACGCTGGCCGCGGTGCTGAGATTCACTTAAGAAACATACTCAATGACGAACCCGGTATGTCGCCGATGGGCATCTGGTGTAATGAAGCACAAGAGCGTTATGTGCTGGCGGTTGATCCACAGAAATTAACTGAGTTTGAAAATCTGTGTCGCCGAGAACGATGCCTGTATGCCATCGTTGGGAACACGACCGAACTTCAGCAACTGATCGTCACCGATGCGCACTTTGACAACCAAGTGGTCAATATGCCGCTAAGCGTTTTGCTGGGTAAGCCACCGAAGCTGTCCATCGAGGCGCAGCGCCGATCGTTCGATCAGCCTGCTTTTGACACGGGCAACATTTCGTTGGAGGAAGCCGTACTCCGGGTGCTGCAGGTGCCCAGCGTGGCTGCGAAAAACTTTTTAATCACCATTGGTGATAGAAGTGTCACCGGACAGATAGTTCGAGATCAATTAGTCGGTCCCTGGCAGATGCCAGTGGCTGATGTCGCCGTGACAGCGGCTGACTACATTGGTCATACGGGTGAGGCAATGGCCATGGGGGAACGGCCACCGATTGCGTTGGTTAATCCAGCGGCATCTGCGCGAATGGCCTTGGCCGAAGCGCTTACCAACATTGCAGCTGCCTGCATAGGTGAGCTGAACCAAGTGAAACTCTCGGCAAACTGGATGGCCGCTGCTGGTCACCCAGGTGAAGATGTCGCCCTATTTGATGCGGTTAAGGCGGTGGGCGAAGAGCTTGCGCCCGCGTTAGGCATTGCCATCCCAGTGGGCAAAGATTCATTGTCGATGAAAACTCAATGGCAAGACGGGGCAGATAATTTGAGTGTGACTGCTCCGATGAGCGTCATCATATCCGCCTTTGCTCCTGTCAGCGATGTGCGAAAAACCTTAACTCCTCAGCTACACACCGATTGTGGTGATACGGAGCTGTTGTTTCTGGATTTGGGTGGCAGTAAAAATCGGCTGGGTGGTTCTGCACTGGCACAGGCCTTCGATCAATTGGGTAACGACGCTCCAGATGTTGACGACCCCGCCAGACTGAAAGCCTTTTTTACGGCTGTACAAATTTTAATAGAGCGTGATTTGTTGTTGGCGTACCACGACCGCTCGGATGGGGGTTTGTTGGTCACACTGTTGGAAATGGCATTCGCTGGAAACGTTGGGGTGACCGCGCAACTAAATTCGTTACCGGTCGATTCTATCGCAACGCTATTCACGGAAGAGTTGGGCGCTGTTATTCAGATTCGCAGTGTGCAATACGCCGAAGTATTAGCAGAATTTGAGAGTGTGGGATTGGGGGACTACGTTCATACGTTGGGAAGCCTGAATGACACGCGCGATATTGAAATTTGGCAGGGCGCGGAGATGCTCTACAGCGAAACGGTAGCTCACTTGCGGCGCTGCTGGTGGGAAACCAGTTATCAAATACAACGTTTGCGAGACAACCCAGAGTGCGCCGATGAAGAATATGAACTGATCAGCCGCAGTGATGATGCGGGTATCTCACCCATGCTGACCTTTGAACCAAATCAGTCCCTCATTGCCCCGGCGTTGAATCTGTCGCGCCCTCCCGTAGCGATATTACGTGAACAGGGCGTCAACAGCCATTTAGAAATGGCCGCTGCGTTTCATACCGCAGGATTTGAGGCCGTCGATGTGCACATGAGCGATCTGGCTGAAAAGCGCGTATCGCTGGAAGATTTTCGGGGTCTGGTGGCCTGTGGCGGTTTTTCCTACGGAGATGTCCTCGGTGCTGGTGGTGGTTGGGCTAATTCAATTCTGTACAACGAAAACCTAAAGGAAGAATTCAGTCGCTATTTTAACCGAGACGATACTTTTACTTTAGGGGTATGCAATGGTTGCCAAGCTCTGTCTCGTTTAAAAAGCATCATACCTGGCACTCGAGCGTGGCCTGCGTTTGTAAGAAACCGATCAGAGCAATATGAGGCCCGTGTTGCAACCGTTGAAATCTACGAATCACCCTCATTGTTCTTTGTCGATATGGCCGGTTCGCGCATTCCTATTGCAGTCGCACACGGTGAAGGTCAAGTGGCCTTTGAACAGCCGGACGATTTGCACAATGCCGTTATTACCATGGGATTTGTCGATAACAACGGTCAGATAACCGAGCACTATCCGGAGAATCCTAATGGCTCATTGCATGGTATCACTGGGCTTTGTAGCTCCGATGGTCGGGTGACGATTATGATGCCGCATCCAGAGCGCGTGTTCCGAACGGTCACTAATTCGTATGCACCACGCAACTGGGGTGAGAATGGCCCTTGGTTGCGCATGTTTGAAAATGCACGCGTTTGGGTTGGATGATTTTGTCTGTTCCACTCACTCTTACAGCACATCAAGCAGTCGCCCGATACCAAGAGGTTCGGTCTCGCTTTCCTAATGCACACCATCCTAAGCATTCACGCACAGTCGCCAACTTAACTGAATTAGTCGATGATATCGACGTATTTATACTGGACGGTTTTGGCGTTTTAAATGTAGGTGAATCGGTAGTGCCGGGTGCGGTTGAGCATGTATCTGCGCTCCAGCGGGCTGGAAAGGTGGTCAAGGTCATCACCAATGGTGCTGGCAAACCAGTTGATTTAACGTTCAGTAAATACGCTCACTGGGGTTTTAATTTTTCTCTCGACGATGTGATTTCCAGTCGCGATGCTCTTGACCGGGCCCTGTCGCTGCTCGATCCAAAGCTCAGTTGGGGGTTCATGGCTCCGGATTTTGCGCAGATTCATCGCTTAGCCACAAACGGTTTTTGGCTGGGGGATACACCTCGGGAATTTGATGAAGCTGAGGGTTTTGTGTTGCTCAGCACGACGCAGTGGAGCGAAGCACAACATCAAATGATGGTGGATTCTTTGAAAAACCATGTTCGGCCGGTTGTCGTGGGTAATCCCGATTTGGTAGCTCCGCATCCCAATGGATTTTCACTGGAACCGGGTCTTTATGCTCATGCACTGGCCGACGAAACGGGCGTCGAACCGGAGTTTTTTGGTAAACCCTTCCCCGACGTATTTACGCTGATGGAAGAACGCCTCAACGTGATTGACCGAAAGCGTATTGCTATGGTGGGTGACACCTTGCACACAGACATACTTGGTGGCGCGGCTTTCGGCTGGAGTACCGTATTGATCACTGATCACGGGTTGTTAAAAGGGCTCGATGTGGAGGCGGCTATCGACTCTAGCGGCATCAGGCCAGATTATATTGCACCCACTACATAGTGGATGTTTGAGATAGTCGAACCGCAATCGCTACGCGATGTTCAGGTGGTGCAGAATCTCATCGATGTCCAGCGACAATTCAGCAGCGGTATTACTCGCGGACTTAAGCCAGGAGAGCGTCTCTACAACGGCTTCTCGAGATAAATTTTGTGTGTTGGAAATCTCTGCAATTTGGGCCTGTGCTTCACCGACACAAAATTCTACTCGACCATCTTTTTCGGAGTTACCGGTAAATTGCGCTAGCACAGCCGCGGGTGTTTTGGACCCATGCGATTCAATGGGGCCATAATGATCTAGTAGCGCTATCAGGTTCTCTCCAACGGACTGGCAGTGCCGAACCAAGGCTTGAACCGGGCTGTGTTGCCAGCGCTTGCCACTAATTCTAAGCAACCCTTGCAGAGCATCGGAGGTGTTGTGAAGCGTTTCGAGTTCGTTGATGTATGTGGTACGAAATTCATCCCACTGAGCGATAGCTCGTGCCGCATGTTTTTCAGACTCTAATACGGCGCTGAGTTCTTGCGAATAGTCAGTCATTTGCTCCAACTGATCCCAGGCGGTACGCAAGCCACGATAGCCGGGTCCCAAAGCCATTCGATATTCAGTATTGTTAACAAACAGTTCACGAAACCTCATGACCTTGGCTAGTTGTCCTAGCTGGCGTCGATGCTCTGTGGTTAGAGTGGTTGGAGCCTCTACACTAAAATCCATGAAGAGTCTTCGAGCATTAAAGTAATCAGCATCGACGATATCGGTATCGTGTTCGGTGTGGCCTAATTCATCGATTAGGCTGAGTAGCTGTTGCTTTGTGGGAATCTTATCCAGTACAAAATACTCTTCCAACGCAGCAAACTCGTCCTCTATTAACCGTGCCTGATGACGCGCACGACGCAACAAACCGGGTGTCGCTTGATAGCATAGATCTGCGTGCCGGTATTCGCTTAGCTGCATAGGGAATTTATCGACTAACTCGATTACGCCTCCTAGTCGAATCAGGTGGAGGGCAGTGATTTCAGGGTTTTGCAGAATATCGTTAATTAGTTTGCCACCTAAAATGCTTTTAACAATATTGATATTGGCTGCCACAGATGAGGTGGTTTTCAGGAGTGTGTCAAAGTCCAAATGTTCCAGTCCCAAAGCCTTTAATTTTTTCGACAATTCACGCAACTGAGATAGGTTTTTTTTGCTCAGAGAAGTCTCATCAAGATTGATATCGCGGTTGTTGAAATCGTCCATTAAATTTAATACGGCGCACAACTCCTTTAAATCTTTATCCTTAGCGATGGCCATGGCAAGTGGTGCTGCAAAATTCTTGGGTAACTCTGGCAGTTGTGCCTGCGCCTCTGACCGTCTTAACGGTTCACCTGTGGGAGGCGCAGCTGTACCCAGAGCAATGTCAAATTCCAATTCCACACCTTCTGTGCTGCCAATTGCTTCTGCTACTTGAGCAAAATAGTCTTGTAATGGCAGCTCAGTTCTAAATTCTGGAAGGGTGATGCCCCATTGCCTTTGGCAATGCATGGTTAGATCTGAGTTAGATTCAGGATGGTTGCTATCCAGCCGGACTTCATAGAGTTTGGATAGCTCTGCCGGTGCGTCTGAATGGGTGTCACGCGTAGCAATTGTTGGACTTTGGTTATGTCTTTTGTTGACGAGTATTACCGGATAGAACAACAGTGGTGACCGAATGGGAAACTTTGCTTTTTCGTTGGCTTTCCATTTTAAGAAACCCGTCACGATGAATAGTCGTTTTTGCCCGGGTTGCTTTACTAACGCATTACTGATCAACGCGCGCTTGCATTTGGTACTCAGTTCTTCAGGCGAGTGACAGGTGAGTAAGTTGGCCCGTTTGCGCTGCGTTCGACCTTTACGACTCTGCAGGGAAATGACACTACCCGTTGGCTCATCTGTGTGGGCTGAAGGTGGTTCTGCATTATTCTCATCTTCCAGGGGTAGTAAGTCGAAAACCCCTTTTTCACTGCCGAATACATCGACCAGTGCAAGTGGTGAGTGCGGATACAGCAAAATATCACCGGGCCGACTCGACCAGTCCAGGGTTCGGATATCCCCAGGGGATAGATCCTGTTTTCTGCGAGCGCGCTCTGGCTCGGATGCATTGCCGCTGAGTACTTCCACAAGAAGAGTTCTGGGTAATCTACTATGAGTAGGGATACAGAGCTTCAATTCATAAATCGGGCCAAATGCCGGTGAGTTCGCAGACTCTGCCGGGTCAAACGGCAACGAATTGCCCCAGGGTCGGTGAAACCGGCCTGCGTGGGTGTGAGGATTGCTTAAATAAATGAAAATAGATGGAATTTCTTGGCCTTTTCTGAGTCCTAGGAAAGGCTACCAAACGATGACCAGGGTTCTCTCATGAAAGATTGGATGAAAGTCGCGAATATTCGTTCTAGCGAAATTACCGACCCGCAAACCTTCAAACAACGCCGCGCACTGATTCAAGCATCGATGGCGGTAGGAATGACGGGTTTCATCGGGGGTAGTCAGTTGCAGGCAAGCACAAAGTTGCCAGGGGACATAGTGAAAAGTCCTTTTAGCACTGATGAGGAATTGACCTCGCAGGAAACGGCGACAAGCTACAACAATTTTTATGAACTCGGTACCGATAAGAGCGACCCTAAACGTAATGCCGAATTTTTGCTCACTGATCCTTGGAGCGTCAAGGTAGATGGTGAATGTGAAGCACCCGGCACGCTCGCCCTTGAAGACATACTCAAGCCTCATCCGATTGAGGAGCGTATCTACAGAATGCGCTGTGTAGAGGCCTGGTCAATGGTCATACCATGGAATGGTTTTCCGTTAGGTGATTTACTGAAGCGATTTAAGCCTACCTCCAAAGCGAAGTATGTTGCTTTTGAAACGATTGTCGATGATCGGTTGCCCGGAATTCAGCGGCGAGTGCTGGAATGGCCGTATCGCGAAGGTTTGCGAATTGACGAGGCGATGCATCCGTTGACCCTGATGACCGTGGGAATGTACGGAGAGACCATACCCAATCAAAACGGTGCACCTCTGCGACTGATCGTTCCTTGGAAGTACGGGTTTAAAAGTATTAAATCGATAGTCAGAATCAGTTTTACAGAAGAACAGCCGCCAACGAGCTGGAATGTAGCTGGGCCTCACGAATACGGTTTTTACAGCAACGTAAACCCTGATGTAAATCATCCTCGCTGGAGTCAAGCGAAAGAGCGTCGCCTGACGGGCGATTCCGGTGGGTTAGCGGCGTTGTTCTCGCCCAAGATAGATACTCAAATGATGAATGGCTATGCCGAAGAAGTAGAGTCGCTATACAGCGGGATGGATTTGAAGAAATTTTTCTAACGCTCGGTGATCCCGGGCGATCGCCAAATCCTCGGGAGTGCCTACATCCAAAACTCGGCCTTTGACAAACGACACTGAGCCTATGGTTAAACCATCGGCTATCGCGCCTAGCAGCACGTCTCCCATGTGCGACTCAACGGCTAAGGGTTTTTTGGATACCCAGTCTATTAAGTAGCGGGTAAAGTCTGAATTCCAAACAGCACATACCCAGGTTTGTTGCGAAGTGCTATGAGCCTTTTTAATGTCTATGTGCGTGACTTGGTGGTTTGCATCGGTGATGACCATATCAAACTTCTCAGGTTTTGCTGTGGGAAACAAACCCAGGGCCACTGAGTGACGGCCTTGCTGCAATTGCGAGCTCAGCTGAGCATATACATCTGTAGCCTGAATGATAATGTCAGGAAACCCCAGCGCCATTGGCGCGATTTCTGTTGCTTGGCAACCGGCTGCGATGGTGTGAACCGCACTGGGGGTTGGCCCTACGCACAGGTAGTCGAGTTGCGTGTGAGTTCCATAGCGGTAGCCTAAAGTCGCTGGTATGTCGGATTTTTCAGCGCGGGTTACGATCTTTACATGCTCTATACCCGCCGCGGCGTAATGACGCAACAAGTAGTGTGACACCGGGCAAAAACGTTGACCTTCGGCGTGTATATCTGCCACCGACAACACTTCCTTGCTGCCATGCGTCAAACCCAATCGGGTTGCAAATCCAGCTGCCGGGAGTAGGCCAATCGGTGGCAGATTCGTCATCTTGGATATGCTTGAACTCAATTTTGCACCGAAATTGCAATCAATCTAACAACCATACAATGAACTTCCCGATATCGGGCTAGACTCAAACGGATATGACCGCGCTTCATCTGTATAAAAATTCCAACTTCCCCATGCCCCTAGAGTATAGGTGGATGCACAGTGGGGCTTAAGAATCACCCGGATGTTTGGCTAAAGCCTACGGTATTTGTGCTGTGCTTGCTGCCGTTTATCGGATTGGTCTTTGCATTGCTGACCAATCGGCTTGACCCTAACCCTATCGAAGTACTGACAGACGAAACCGGTGAATGGGCACTCCGTTTTATTATCCTCGGCCTGGTCTTAACGCCGCTACGCCAGAAGCTCAAGGTGAGTTGGCCCGTGCGTTTACGCAGAATGATTGGGCTTTATGCCTTTTTTTACGCCTGCATCCATTTTCTTTTGTATCTGCTGGACAGCGGATTTAGTGTACCGGCCGTGATTGAGGATCTTTACGAGAGGCCTTACGTGCTTGCCGGATTCATCGCGTTAATGATTTTTCTACCGTTGGCCATCACGTCGACACGAAAAATGACTAAACGCCTGGGTAAGCGTTGGCAGTTGCTGCATCGATGGGTGTATCTGGGGGCGACCGCTGCGATTGTTCACTATGTATGGCTCGCAAAAGGTGAGCGTCTGGAACCGAAAGTCTACTTAGTTATTCTGCTAGCGCTACTGGTTATTCGATTGATCAAATTATTGAATGGCAAAAAGAACACACGCACACCTCCACGTCCTGTGGCAGGTGTGTCAGATTGAGGCGACTAACCGATCGGTGTCGGTGTTATCAGGTTGCGGTGGACTGTCGGCTTTAAGCCATCAAATCTTGCACAGTATCGCGCTCTTCGCGAAGTTCCTGTTGACTGGCGAGCATTTTTTCACGGATAAAGTCACCGACATCCAAGTCGTTGATGATGGTGTAGTCGCCATCCTTACACTGTACTGGGAACGAGTAAATTAGCCCTTCGTCAATACCATAGCTACCGTCGCTGGTGACTGCCATGCTCACCCAATCGCCGTCGGGGGTGCCTTGGATCCAACTGGCCATATGGTCGATGACCCCATTCGCCGCGGAGGCTGCGCTGGAACTACCGCGTGCATCAATCACTGCTGCTCCGCGTTTGGCGACAGTGGGTATAAATTCACTGCGTGCCCAGTCCTGATCGACCAGGTCCGAAGCGGTTTTACCTTTAATGGTGGCATAGGTGATATCGGGCACTTGAGTTGTGGAATGGTTACCCCAGATCACCATTTGTTTGATATCACCCACACGGGAGCCTGTTTTTGCTGCTAGCTGAGACACCGCTCGGTTGTGGTCTAAACGGGTTAAGGCGGTCACGTTACGCGGATTGATTTTCGGTGCGTTTGCTTGGAGGATTAACGCGTTTGTGTTTGCTGGGTTTCCAACCACCACCACCTTACAATCGGGGTTACCCACATCGTTTAGCACTTGACCCAGAGCACTGAATATTTTGCCGTTATCTGAGATTAGGTCTTTGCGTTCCATGCCGGGGCCTCGCGGCTTAGCACCGACAAATAGCGCTGCATCTACGTTCTTTAGTGCTACCTCTGCATCGTCGGTACAGACGATGTCGTTAAGCAGCGGAAACGCGCAATCATCCAGCTCCATTTTGACGGCTTCTAGCAGGCCCAGCGCTGGTGTGATCTCCAGTAAATGAAGGCTGACTGGCTGATCGGGTCCGTAGATATCTCCGTTAGCGATGCGAAACAACAAGGAGTAGCAGATTTGTCCTGCAGCGCCAGTGACGGCTATGCGCTTAGGTTGTGACATGGGTAAAAAGTCCTGGAGTAGATGGTGCGGATATAATATGAAAAAACCCGCGGACGATGGTATCACAGGCGCCTGTGGTACTCTAAAAGACGGCTGGATTGACTCTATACGTGAGATTAGCGATGCGCTGTCCGTTCTGCGGAAGCATAGAAACTCGAGTTGTTGACTCCCGATTGGTTGGGGACAATGATCAGGTTCGTCGTCGTCGTGAATGCATGGAATGCGAGGAGCGTTTCACCACGTATGAAACGGCAGAATTAAACTTACCGAGAATCGTAAAATCGGATGGATCGCGAGAGCCTTTCTCCGAAGCCAAACTTCAATCAGGTTTCCAAAAAGCGTTGGAGAAACGCCCAGTCAGTGTAGAACTCATCGATGATGCAGTCGCACGGGTAAAGCACCGTTGCTTGGGGGCAGGAGAACGAGAAATCGATTCGCGCCAAGTCGGCGAATGGGTGATGGAGGAGCTGCGTAAGTTAGATCAGGTTGCCTACATCCGTTTTGCCTCGGTGTACAGGCGCTTTGAGGATGTCGCGGCGTTTCGTGAAGCTATCGAAGTGTTGGAACAAATACCCGATGCCGAAATGGCCGCCAATCAATTGTCCTTGTTACAAGATCCTGAATAGGGTGATGGGGACTTTCCTAAGGGAGTACCACTGACCGTGTCTACAATTGTTGTTGCGCGAAAAGGGAATACCGCCTGCATTGCCGCCGATTCGCTGACGACGTTTGGCGATATCCGTTTAGGGTCGCAACTGGATCAGTACCATTCAAAAATTCAGAGCTTTGGCAAGACCTACATGGGTATTGTCGGCAGTGCGGCCCATACACTGGTTGCCGAACGGGCCTTTAGACACAAGGATGTCAAAGCCGACTTTAGCTCCCGAGACGCCACGTTCGATACGTTGTTGCGTGTTCATCCCATTCTCAAAGAGCAGTTCTTTCTAAACCCCAAAGACGCTGAGGAAGACCCCTATGAGAGTTCTCAGATCGACGCGGTGTTTATCAATAGTAATGGCATTTTTGCCTTCTACTCTCTGCGGGAAGTCTATGAATTCTCGTCCTATTGGGCCGTTGGCTCGGGTGCCACTTACGCGATCGGTGCCATGCACGCAGTCTATAGCCGTTGCAAAACAGCGCGTGAGGTCGCGAAAGCCGGTGTCGAGGCAGGGGCAGAATTCGATACCTCCAGCCAGCTCCCAGCGAATTTCAAAACGGTCAAACTCTCGGGCTGACCCAATCTGGTTGAGCGTGCTCGACCTAAATAGTGGCCAGCCGGCCGTGCACTGGCGTTGTCGCTATTGGCTACCACGCGCACGATGCTGTCTAAATGTCTGATCTGTAGACCTTTCCCGCACCGTGGCCAGCGGCATTTACGCTCAGTTTCTGGCGAGTCGCCGGCTGTCTGGTTATTGCACCGATCTCACCCTGAAAGAAGGTACAATGGGGGGTTAACCTAAACTCTTTACATCTAGACCTTGGAGCCCGGATTCATGGCCGTTGAACAAACCCTTTCCATTATCAAGCCAGACGCGGTCGGCAAAAACCACATTGGCGACATTTACGCCATGTTCGAAAAAGCAGGCCTGCAGATCGTCGCCGCTAAAATGTTGCATTTAACCCAAGAGCAGGCGGGCGAGTTCTATGCTGTGCACAAAGAACGACCCTTTTATGCCGACTTGGTGAGCTTCATGACCTCTGGCCCGGTGATGGTGCAAGTGTTGGAAGGTGACAATGCGATAGCGGCTCATCGTGATGTCATGGGTGCAACGAATCCTGCCGAAGCAGCAGAGGGCACCGTTCGCAAGCGTTTTGCTACCTCCATCGATGAAAATGCCTGTCATGGCTCCGATGCCCCGGAAACAGCTGCGGTAGAAATCGGGTTTTTCTTTCCTGAAGGTACCGTTTCTCGAACCCGGTCCTAACGCATTAATTAGGGTTTACGTCGAGTTTGCTAGTGGCGCAGGCATCTACAATCGCAGGGGCGGTGGGGACGGATCAACGGGTCAACCTGTTTGATTTGAACCGGCCAGCCATGGAAGACTTTCTCGTGGGTCTTGGCGAGAAGCCCTATCGTGCGCGGCAATTGATGCAGTGGCTGTATCAACGCAATGAACGGGATATCGAGGCAATGACCGATATTTCGAAGTCCTTGAAGCTGAAATTGCGGGAATCTGCCACGGTTGAGCTGCCTCAGTTAACCAGTGATCATTTATCGGCCGACGGCACGTGCAAATGGTTATTTGAACTCACAGACGGGAATTCAATCGAAACAGTCTATATTCCAGAGGCGGGTAGAGGAACACTGTGTGTTTCCTCGCAGGTTGGGTGTGCACTCGATTGCTCTTTTTGTGCCACAGCCAGGCAGGGGTTCAATAGAAACTTGTCCACGGCAGAAATAATTGGACAAGTATGGTTGGCAAACCGGTTATTGAGAACGAATGCTGCTACTGCGCAGGCCCGGATAACCAATATCGTTATGATGGGAATGGGCGAACCTCTGGCCAATTACAAACAGCTGATTCCTGCATTGGAACTCATGATGGACGATCTGGGTTACGGCTTGAGTAAACGACGTGTCACGGTAAGCACCTCCGGTGTGTTGCCCTCGATGCATCGATTGATCAACGATATCGATGTGTCATTGGCGGTTTCATTGCATGCAGCCAATGACCCATTGCGCGATGAGCTCGTACCGATAAACCGAAAGTACCCCATAAAAGACTTAATGGCAGCCTGTTGGACCTACGTGGGAGGAGAGAGAAAGCGCAAGATCCTGTTCGAGTATGTGATGCTCGAAGGGGTCAACGACCAACCGCATCACGCTAAAGAGTTGGCGAAGCTTCTCAAAGATTTCCCTGGAAAAGTGAATTTGATTCCGTTCAATCCGTTCCCGGGCTCTGGCTATAAACGTTCAAGTCCTCAGGCAATCAAGCGTTTTGCGGAAATTTTGATGAAAGGTGGTGTTCTGGCCCTGACCAGAACCACACGCGGTGACGATATAGATGCTGCATGCGGCCAGTTGGCAGGCGATGTGAATGATAAAAGCCGACGGTACGTCCGGTTTACCGATCTTCGTTTTGGAGAACAGGCACAATGACGAATTCAGTTTTAAATGGGTTGACGCTAGCCGCATTGGTAGTGATTCTTTCAGCCTGCACAGGCGCCGGGTTAGCACCGGAAAAGGCCAAGGATGCATCTAAATTTAACGCCGAGTTAGGCGCGAACTACCTGCAACGCGGGCAGCTGGATGAGGCACGTGAAAAGCTTGAAAAAGCGCTCTCTCAAGATCGCCAGAATGCCGTGGCACACGTCTACTATGCGCAGCTGCAACACCGAATCGGTGAGTCTGAACAGGCTCAGTCCCATTTTCAGAGGGCCATAAATCTGGAGCCTGATGATGCGACGCATCGCAATAGCTATGGGGTTTTCCTGTGTCAGATAGAAGAGTACGAGATAGCCGAAACACAATTTCGAGAAGCCGCGGACAACCCCTACTACGAAACCCCCGAGTTTGCGCTGGATAATGCTGGGCTCTGCATGTTGGATGCAAACAATTTGGAAAAAGCAGAAAACTGGTTGCGTGAAGCATTACGGGTGAATCCGCAATTTGCCAATGCCTACTTGCACATGGCTGATCTGATGCATCGTCGGGAGCGCATGACCGTGGCCGATGCGTACTACCAACGCTTCGAAACCTATGGCACAGCGACAGCGGAGAGTTTGTATTTAGGTATGAAAATAAACCGCGATTCTAATCGTCGGGCCACGGCTGAGAGCTATGCCCAAAGATTGCTGTCAAATTTTCCAGGTTCTAAAGAAGCGGGTGAATATATGAGCCGACCTTTGCAATAACCCGTTAACTTCGACGATGAAAGCCCTCTACAAACGCCTGCGGGGCATGCCCGATCTGGTGCCCGAGCAGATGTCGGGCTGGCAACGGTTCGAATCTGCTGTTCGCACCGTTATGCGCGAATACTCCTACGGTGAAATGCGCACACCTTTGGTGGAATCTACCGATTTGTTTGTTCGATCGATCGGTGAAGCGACAGATATTGTAGAAAAAGAGATGTACACCTGGGCTGATCGCAAAGGTAGCAAGATCACATTGCGGCCAGAAAATACCGCCGGTTGTGTTAGAGCCGTTATCGAAAATGGCCTATTGCAACCGGGCAGTGTTGAACGCATTTGGTATTCAGGGCCGATGTTTCGATACGAGCGTCCTCAGCTGGGCCGACAACGGCAGTTTTTCCAAACCGGGGCGGAGGTGTATGGGCTCTCGGGTGCCGCTATAGAGGCTGAGCTTATTTTACTATCTCGTCGACTGTGGCGAGAATTGGGCATTGAGAAATCGCTGACACTGGAGATCAACACACTTGGTGCTCCCGAAGATCGAGCGAGTTATAGAGATACTCTAGTGAACTATTTCAATCAGCATAAAAATGCTCTGGATGAAGACAGTCTTCGGCGCCTGTCTCAGAATCCTTTGCGTATTCTGGATAGTAAAAATCCAGCGTTGGAATCCGTCATAGCCGATGCACCTAAACTCGCCGACAGTTTGGGTGAGTCGTCCCGCCAACACTTCAGCGATCTGCAGTCGCATCTTCGACAAAACAATCTTGAATTTAATCTCAACCCCAATTTGGTTCGTGGATTGGATTATTACAGTCACACGGTGTTTGAGTGGACCACCGATCAGCTCGGAGCTCAAAGCGCTGTGTGCGGTGGAGGCCGCTATGATGGCTTGCTAGAACAAATGGGTGCGCCGGGTGTACCGGGCGTGGGTTGGGCACTGGGTATGGAGCGAGTGCTAGCCCTGATGGAAAAACTAGAAGTGATTCCAGAGCGCGCCAGGTGTGACATTTTTGTGGTGTGTAGCGATGACGTGTCTCGTGAAATGGCCTTGCAGTTGGCAGAAGCGGTGCGGGATGCAGCCCCAGGGTATTCGGTGGCTCAGCACAACGAAGGCGGCAGCATGAAGAGTCAATTCAAAAAGGCCGATAAGAGCGGGGCAGCGGTGGCGCTGATTGTGGGCGCTGACGAGCAGCAGGCCGGAACCGTTACGATCAAGCCATTGCGCTCATCTGGTGAGCAAAAAACCGTTACGAAGGATGCCATGGGTGAGGCCCTTGCATCTATACTTCCCCCGTTGAATTAACGACTAAGGTCGGAGCAATAACCCCGTGGATTTTGAAACCGAAGAGCAACAAGTCGAAGCACTCAAAGAGTGGTGGGCTGAAAATGGCCGGGCAGTGATCGTTGGTGTCGTTCTTGGCGCCGGGTTGATCGGCGGATGGACCCTGTGGAAAAATGCGGCGGAAAAAGCTGCACTGGCTGCGTCCGATACGTTCAGTGCCTCGCTGGATGTACTCGATAAAGAAGAGACCGATATCACCGCCTTAAACTCTCTGGCGGAGACTGTGAGCGATGAGCAGCCTAAATCTCTATACGCAAGTTACACTCGGCTGGCAGCTGCTCGAGAGGCGGTAGAGGCCGGTGACATTGAACAGGCGAAAGAACATTTGGCCTGGGTAGTCGACAACAGCAAGCAAGAGGAGGTCACCCTTATCGCACAAATTCGTCTCGCCCGAGTTGAAGGCGCTTTAGGAGGCGCCGAGGCGGGGTTGAAGCTGTTGCCAGAATCATACTCTGAATCATTTACTGCGCTTATTGAAGAGGCGCGTGGCGACTTGTTGGTTGCCAATGGCGATGCGTCCGCTGCGTTGAGCGCCTATCAAAAAGCGCAGGACAGTGGCAATGTGGCAAACCCCACCGCGCTCACTATGAAGATCAATGAGCTGGCCTCAGCGGATGAATCCAGCTAATGATCCGCTTTGCGATCATCGCATCGAGCCTGTGTTTTCTCGTTGGATGTGCTAGCGAACCTCCCCGAAACCCACCCAATCCGATTCCTTTGCTGGACACTAATGAGCCGCTGGCTGGACAGTGGAGCAAGGACATCGGAAGCAGTGGGGCCGGGCAGTTTGAGCCTTTATTACTCTCCGATAGCGTTGTCTTTGCCAATCGCAAAGGCGTTGTCACCAAACTGGCTTTGGACTCAGGGGAGCGACAGTGGCGTGTCGATTTGGGTGTGACACTTGGCGCCGGTGTGGGTGGTGATTCCTCTCAGTACTATGTCAGTGACAAAGACGGCGCTGTCATTGCGCTATCGGCTGATTCGGGCGAAGAAGTATGGCGGAAAAATGCCTCTACCGAAGTACTAAGGCCGGCGTCTGTCGCTTACGATACCGTTTTGGTCAGAAGTGCCGATGGACGTCTGCTGGCGTTGGAGCCCGCTGATGGAGATGAGCGTTGGTCTGCCACTTACACACCGCCGGCGTTGACCATTAACGGATATAGCAAGCCTTTGTTATTGGAAGGCGGTGTATTGGCCGGTTTGGACGATGGCCGATTGATTGCGTTGGCTCTGAACAATGGCCGCCCTATTTGGGAATCTGTTCTGAGCGTGCCCTCAGGACGCTCAGAGGTGGAGCGTCTGGTCGATGTTGATGCTGACATTCAGGTTGATAATGAAGCGATTTATGTCGTGACCTATGGCGGTAAGCTGGCGCGCGTTGAACCTGGTAAAGGGCAAATCGTGTGGTCCACCGATATGTCATCAACGGCTGGCTTAACAGTGTTGGACCAAGTCATCGTCGTGGTCGACGAATTTGATGTTTTGCACGCCGTCGATAAATCAAACGGATCGGTATTGTGGACTCAAGATGCGCTCAAAGGGCGTCGACTCACACCACCCACAGCCATTGGCGATCAAATCGTAGTCGGTGATCTTGAAGGCTATGTGCACCTGGTGAATCCGGTCAGCGGCGACTTTTCCGGGCGCATGTTGGTGGGTGATAAACCCATCCGATCAGCGCCCAAAGCCAACGGCACCTCGGTAGTGGTGCAAAGCACCGACGGCACGGTTCGGCTGTTTAACCGCACTGCCCCGTAGGTCGACACGGCGGCACCATGCAGCCTGTTATCGCTCTTGTTGGGCGCCCGAATGTCGGAAAATCCACGCTTTTTAATCAGCTGACACGCTCCCGTGATGCCCTTGTAGCCGACTTCCCGGGCTTAACTCGTGACCGACAGTACGGTCAGGGAAAAGTGGGTGGATGGTCTTATATCGTTATTGATACCGGGGGTCTGAGCGGTGAAGCGGAAACACTCGATGCTGCTATGGCTGAACAGACTCAAGCCGCTATTGAAGAGGCGGATCTCGTGCTCTTCATGGTTGATGGACGCGATGGCTTAACCTCAGGCGATGAAGACATAGCCGATGCCTTGCGACGGCAGGGTAAGCCCACCTTCCTGTGCGTCAATAAATCCGACGGCGTTGGTGAAGAGCGAGCCATGCTGGATTTCTATGCACTGGGTATCGATCCTGTTCACGCGATTGCAGCCAGTCTTAATCGTGGTGTTCGACAGTTAATGATGGAAGTGGGTCGGACCCTGGGTGTGGAGTCTCCGAACACAACGTCAGGAACCGGGAAATCTACCAAAGAAAAATCTGACCAGGACTCTGCCATTGGATCAGCAGAGGGGAAAAACGCGTCAGAGTCGGCTGACACCGAGGCCACGTCTGCAGCGATTCAGCACGACATCAAAATAGCCTTTATCGGTCGCCCTAATGTGGGTAAGTCAACGTTGATCAACCGACTGATTGGCGAAGAAAGAGTGATTGCTTACGACCAGCCTGGAACAACGCGTGATGCGGTAAGCATTCCCTTTGAGCGCGCCGGGAAACAGTATCAATTGATCGACACGGCGGGCGTTCGTCGGCGAGGTAGAGTTAAGGAGAAAGTCGAAATTGTCAGTGTCGTCAAGACGCTACAGGCAATAGAACAAAGTAACGTCTGTGTGATGTTGCTTGATGGTCAAGACAGTGTGACCGATCAGGACATGCATTTGCTCGGTCATGTGATAAATCAAGGCCGAGCCCTTGTTGTCGCTGTAAATAAATGGGATTCTCTGGATGCTGATGCGCGAGACGAGGTCAGGCTGGATTTGGAGAGGCGCGTCGAGTTTTTAAAATTCACGCGTATTCATTTTATCAGTGCGTTGAAGGGCTCTGGCGTCGGGGATCTTTTCAAATCCATCAACAAAGCACATGCGTCGGCCTTCAAAGACCTGGCGACCTCGCAGCTCACTCGTATGCTGGGTATTGCCGTGCAACAACACCAGCCTCCCATGGCCCAGGGGCGCCGTATCAAACTGCGTTACGCTCATCAGGGCGGCACAAATCCGCCGATGATTATTATTCATGGGCGACAAGCGGGGAAAGTGCCTAAGTCTTATCAACGGTATCTGGTTAACTACTTCACTAAAGCCTTGAGGCTCTTTGGCACACCGTTGCGAGTCGAGTTTCGTGAAGGGGACAACCCGTTTGCCAATCGTCGTTAGATTGTCATAGCGAATTGGGCAGCCATTGCCTCAGCGCCTTTGAACAAGTCGACATCCGTTAAGCACCTAAGCAGATCGACTTCTATTCAACGTCGTTAGTCAAGTCGACGTCTGTTTAGCCCCCATCAGATCGTCCTCAGATCAACGTCAATCGAGTGTGGCAGTAGTGACACTCATCGGCTCATCCATCAACAACAGCGGATTCACCCAGGTGTTGTTTAAGCCTACTGACCAATGCAGATGCGGACCTGTGACACGGCCGGTGGCTCCGATGGCACCAATTACATCGCCTGCCTTGACCACGTCACCGGTATTCACGGTAATACGGCTCATATGGGCATAGAAGGTTTGCAAACCCAGGCCGTGCTCGAGGAACACCGAGTTACCATTAAAAAAGTAATCTCCGGTATCGATGACGACCCCATCAGCGGGTGCGTGGATGGGAGTGCCTTCTGGCGCGGCTATGTCAATCCCACCATGTGGGCGACGGGGTTGTTCGTTGTAGAACCGCCTTAGGCCAAACGGGCTGCTGATGGGGCCAGCCACTGGCCAAGTCAGCGCCTTTGCAAGAGGCTTGTCGGATCGCATCCGTTTCACGGTTCTGAGGTGCACAGTCTCTTTTTCTATGCGTTTCATATCCATTGGAGGCGGATTCACTTTGGCTTTGTTTTTTATTGTGATGTGTTGCTCCTCATAACCATGCGGCTCGACGGTGTAGGAGCGGGTAGCGGTTTGATTGGCGTTGATTTGCACGGAGAGGGTTTGCTCCGAGGGTTCAAGGCTTAAGGGTATGCCCACCACCGCTGTCCAACGTCCTGTTTGATTGAACACCGCAACTGGACGCTTTTGCCAGTGCACTGAAGGCTGCTCGGCATATTTATCCACGGATAAATCCAGATCGACCACGGCGATGCCACCCGGTACCGGCCAATGTTTGATGAAAGAGAAATCCCCAGCGGCAAACAGGTTGCCTTGCAGGAACCAAAAAAGGGTAATGACGCTCAGTCGAATAACGTTAATAATTCGCTTCGATCTCATGCTGTAAATGCTCCACATAGAGTGCCGTAGCACCGGCGACGGCGACAGGCATGATAAAGAGGTTTAGTAGCGGAACTGCGCTTAATACAGAGACCGCGAATCCGAACCCTAACGTTGTTTGCCGATGTTGCTTCAGATGCTTACGCACCTTACCGAACCCCATGCCGCGGTTCCCCATCGGATAATCCAAATACTCTAAGCCAAACATCCATGCGCCGAACGCAAACAGTAGAAAAGGTGCAATAAGATTCAGGCCGGGTATCCAATGCGCAATAAATAAGGGCACTAACCACAGCACCAAATATAACAATTTCCTTAGTTCTGACGACAGAGTAGATGGAATAGTTTTGATCAAACTTTGCAGTGTCGATTCGTTGTCGTGTAATTTTCCGTTCAAGTATTGCTCAGTTCTCTCTGACAGTAACCCGTTAAACGGTGCGCCAATTAAATTGGCGAGCAAGCTGAAAAAGAACAACATGAGCACAATAACCACCGCGCCGAACAGCCACTGCAAAAGAGTAAAAACCCAGCCAATTAGCGGTATTTCTTGCAAACGGTGAAGAAAGGTGATGTTTGCGAACCAGTCTGCAACGGCTGAAAAAAAAAGCCAACCCAGTCCCGCAAACACCAGAATATTGATAATTAGTGGAATCCAAACGAAGCGTCGCAAACCGGGTCTGCGAACCAGTCGCCAGCCCTGTACCACATAATGCATTGCTCCAACAAAATTCAGCGCTGCCATAGTCTAATAATAGCGCTTTAGCAATACTGTCGTTCATTCAAAAACATCGTACAATGCCGAGCCATATGCGCCTGACACGAATCAAGCTAGCCGGTTTTAAATCTTTCGTCGATCCTGTGGATCTGAAAATGGCGAATTCGTTAATCGGTATCGTAGGACCGAACGGATGTGGCAAGTCCAACACGATCGACGCTGTGCGTTGGGTTATGGGCGAATCCTCTGCAAAACATCTGCGCGGCGAGTCTATGGAAGATGTCATTTTCAATGGCACCTCTCAACGCCAGCCAGTCGGCCAAGCCTCAGTTGAACTTATTTTTGATAACAGTGAAGGCCGGCTCGGCGGTGAATATGCTGCTTACTCAGAAATCTCCATTAAACGCGAAGTTTCGCGTGATGGTATCTCCAAGTATCTTCTGAACAATACGCGCTGCCGTCGACGCGACATTCGCGATATTTTTCTGGGCACGGGATTGGGTCCTCGAAGCTACGCGATTATCGAACAGGGCATGATTTCGCGTCTGATCGAAGCAAAACCTGAGGACATGCGCGTCTTTCTGGAAGAAGCTGCTGGCATTTCAAAGTATAAGGAGCGGCGCAAAGAGACTGAGAATCGCATTCGGCACACGCGGGATAATCTTGATCGACTCGATGACCTTCGCGAGGAAGTGGACAAACAGCTGGCGCATTTGAAGCGCCAGGCGAATACCGCCGAGCGGTATCAGGAGATGAAAACCAATGAGCGACGGATGCGCGGAGAGCTACTGGGTTTGCGACGGCGTGACTATCTGGCAGAGAGCGATACTCACGCGCTGAAAATTGCTGAAAAAGAAAAAGAGGTGGAGAGTGTCGTTGCCGAATTGCGGGCAGCCGAGACTGCCATTGAGCAAGCGCGGGCTCAGCAGACCGAAGCCACGGAGAGGTTCAACAAAGATCAAGCAGACTACTATCGCATTGGTGCGGATGTGTCGCGGGTTGAACAGCAGATAGAGCACACTAAAGATACTCGGCGAGCGCAAAACCAGGAACTGGCAGAAGTTGAGAAAAATCTGGAAGAGGCCCGTACTCACCAGCGAGAGGATACCGCCCGCATTGCTGATATCGACGCATCAATGCAAACCGATCAACCCGCCTACGACTCATTGAAGGACTCCCAAAAACACTCAGCCGAACTGTTTACAAAAGCTGAAAGGGAACTACAGCAATGGCGCGTTCGCCAAGATAATTACCAACACCGGTTTGCGGAAGCGACCCGTATTGCACAGGTTGAGCTGTCGCGCATCGATCAACTCGAGCGAAACGCAGAAGCTGCCAAAGTGAGATTGCAACGTCTCGATGAAGAAAAATCAGGCATAGATACGGATGGTCTGCAGGCGGTAATTGCATCGGCGATTGCCGAGGAAGTTTCTGCTAGTGGCGATGAGAAGCGTTTGCAAGAGGCACTGACTCAGAGCGTAGAAAAACAGCAAAGGCTTCGAGAAAGCATCCGCCGAAGTCAGGTCGAGATGAACGAGTCGCAGTCGGAATTGCAATCATCGATTGGGCGTCTCGCGTCGCTCGAAGCATTGCAGCAGGCAGCGTTGCAAAGCGACAGCAGTGCGGCTGATGCCTGGTTGGAGATGCACGAACTCAGCGACGCCCCCAGACTGGCTCAATCGATCACCGCCGATGCCGGTTGGGAGAAATCAGTTGAGCTGGTGTTGCAACCTCACCTTGAAGCCATTTGTATTGATAACAGCGAATTTATTGACCGCTGTCTTAACGACTTGCCTGCGGCTCAATTAACGTTGCTGCGTCAGGCAGTGAGTTCCGCCCCTGCGCCTGACGGAACACTCGCAGCCAAGGTCGCCGGCGCAGAGTCGATGTCAGATGTGCTGAAGTCGGTGCGGGCGGCTGCGTCACTAGCCGAAGCATTGGCAATTCGCGATCAGCTCAGCGAGGGTGAATCTGTCATTACACAGGAAGGTGTATGGCTGGGGCGCAACTGGTTACGTATTGCCAGAGCCGATTCTGAAGACAGTGTGCTGCTGCGGGAAACAGAGATTACTGAATTGCGCTCCAGCATCGTCGCTGGTGAAGAGCACATCCAATCGATAGAAGAGCGCCTGGTTGAGTTAAATACTCAGCTGGACGAACACGAAACGCGTCGGGAAACCTTGCAACACAGTTATAACGACGCCGTGCGGTTACTGTCAGACACCAGCTCCGGCTTACACGCCAATCGTCAACAACTGACGACACATCAGAGTCGATTGATGCAATTGGAGGCTGACTACTCCGATACCCAGAATCAGCAGTCTGTTGAACTCGAAGAGCTCCAGGTCGCCAAAGCGAAGCGATCAGAGGCGTTGACACAGCTGGACAATATGCAGGCTGAGGGCCGATTGTTGGAAGAGGAGCAACAAAGCCTGAACGCTGCGTTGAACGAGGCGCGCCAGCGCAGTGAAGCAGATCGCGATGCCGGGCAAGAACTGGCGATCCGAGTGGAATCTATGCGCAGTGCACGAGCCGCGACGGAGCAAAACCTGGCTCGTATGAAAAGTCGTATCGAGCAGCTGGCGCAACGTTACGAGCTGCTGAATCAGATGCTGGCCGAGGCAGATGACGATCCCTTGAACGCTTTGGAAGTCACATTGAAAGAAAGTTTGGATGCTCGTCTGGTTAGTGAACAAGCATTGGCAACCTCCCGTTCAGCGCTAGAAGAGGTGGAGACTCGGCTTCGTGAACATGAGCAGGCGCGAGTTCGACACGATTCTCGAGTTCAAGGGGTGCGGGAAGGCTTGAGCCAGGCACGGATGGACAGCCAGGAAGTGGTTGTCAGGCTCAAAACCATTGAAGAGCAAATCAATGAGTTGGATTACAACCTGGAAGAAATCGTCGCGTCGCTGCCGGAAGATGCCACGGTGGAAGTGTGGGCAGCCGATCTTGAAAAGCTTGAACAGCGCATAGCGAGGTTGGGGCCGATAAATCTTGCTGCGATTGATGAACACACTGAACAGTCTCAACGCAAGGAATACCTCGATTCGCAGCATGCCGATGTTACGGAAGCTCTGGCGACTCTAGAACGGGCGATAGCTAAAATTGATCGCGAAACCAGAGCGCGCTTTAAGGAAACCTTCGATAAGGTCAATGCTAAGTTTGAGCAGTTTTTTCCTCGCTTATTCGGTGGTGGTCATGGAGCTTTGCAAATGACCGGTGACGATTTGTTAAGCACTGGCATTGGCGTGATGGCCCAACCACCGGGCAAACGCATAAGCAATATCCAAGTGCTGTCTGGTGGTGAAAAAGCGCTCACCGCGGTTGCGTTGGTGTTTGCGTTTTTTGAACTTAATCCATCGCCGTTTTGTATGCTCGATGAGGTTGATGCACCATTGGATGATGCGAATGTGGGCAGATTTTGTCAGCTGGTAAAGGAAATGTCAGAGCGTGTACAATTCATTGTGATCACGCACAATAAAGTGACTATGGAAATGACCGATCAATTGATGGGTGTGACTATGAACGAGCCGGGCGTATCCCGTCTCGTGGCCGTGGATGTACAAGAAGCAGCCGAACTCGCTGGCGTTTAGTTAAAGGGCCCTAAGTACGATGGAAAATCTCCGTTGGATTCTCATATTGGCAGGTTTTGCTATTTTGGCTCTGTTGTATTTTTCAGGCCGACAACCACGATCTCGTGGCCATCGAAAATCTGATGTGCAGAATGATCCATTGATGGGTGATCTAAACCAGTCGGTCGATCCTGCCGGAATGTCGGCCGACGACTACGCCATGGGAGATATGCCCAACACTGACGCTCTACAGAGCTTTGCCGATGTCGACCCGGATGATTTCGTCCGGCCCGCTGGCGGCCCCCAGCCCTCGCAGATGGATCCACTGATCGATCCAAATTTAGAAAGTGCGATTTCTGCGCCTGTGAAAACGGGTATTACTGGAAAGATCGAGGCCTTTAGTGAAAAACTATCACCGCGTCGTCGTCAGCGTGTTGCGGAAACCGAATCCAAGGAAGCTCGTGCAGCCGAACAGGCCGCCTATGCCAGCAAGATTGTGACTCTGCATGTGGTCGCCCCTGATCAGCAGGTCTTTGGTGGCGCTGAACTCTATGATCAATTTGAGCAACGTGGCTATCATTTCGGTGATATGAATATCTTCCATTCGCTGCATCAGGGTAAAACCGTGTTTTCCATTGCAAAGATTGTGGAACCGGGCTATTTCGACATTGAAGACATCGATAGTTTTCAAACCCCAGGAATCTCTTTGATTTTGCAACTACCCGGGCCGGTGGCTGCAGATGTGGCGTTTGAAGTCTTGATTAGTGAGGCATGGGATTTAGCACAGGGGTTAGGGGGCTCGGTTCTAGATTCCGACCACAGCACTCTGAGCAATCAGGCTGTGCAGCATATGCGCGAAGGCATCTTTGAATACATGCATCGGCAAAAGTATTTTAGCGGTGTGCCCTCTTAGGTACTGACCGTACTGTTTAGATTCGGTGGCCAAACAACCGAAAAGCAGGGTGGCCGAACTCCACAGAGCCCTGCACGAACACAATCATCGGTATTACAACCTCAACGACCCGAGTGTTAGCGACGCAGAGTACGATGCTCTTCTTCGTGAGCTACAAGATCTGGAAGAGAACCATCCGGACCTGTTAACCCCCGATTCGCCATCACAACGAGTCGGCGCTGCACCCTTATCCCAGTTTGAGCAAGTGACGCATCAAATGGCGATGCTGTCCTTGGGTAATGCTTTTTCAGAGGAAGAACTCAAAGAGTTTGATGGCCGTGTACAGAAAGGGCTGGAACGAGAAAGTGGCAGGGTTAACTACATGGCAGAGCCAAAACTCGATGGGTTAGCGGTTAGCTTGCGCTATGAAGGCGGTTTGTTTGTACAGGGGGCAACGCGTGGTGATGGGAGTACAGGCGAGAATGTCACGCAAAACCTAAAGACGATACGGACGCTACCTCTTAGGTTGGCAGGGAAAAAAATTCCCGATGTGTTAGAAGTGCGTGGCGAGGTATTCATTGAGAAAGCGGCGTTTCTTCAATATAACGATGAACTGATCAAACAAGAGCAGAAACCGTACGTGAATCCTCGCAATGCCGCCGCCGGCGCATTGCGGCAGCTCGATTCGCGTAAAACAGCCAAACGTAATTTGTCCATCTATTGTTATGGCCTCGGCGCTGTGGAGGGGTGGACCACGCCCGAAACTCAAGCGGACGTATTTGAGTGGTTAAGAACATTAGGCTTTCCTGTAAACGCTGAAAATAAACTTTGTAATGGCATTGAAGCCTGCTTTGCGTTTTATCAGCAGATGCTCGAAAAACGTGACTCTCTGCCCTATGAAATTGATGGTGTAGTGTTCAAAGTCGACTCAATGAATGAACAACGCGAATTGGGGCAAGTCTCACGAGCTCCTCGATGGGCGGTGGCTCAAAAGTTTCCTGCCGAAGAAGCCACGACTGTTTTGGAGGCGGTTGAGTTTCAGGTAGGACGCACCGGCGCGCTAACCCCGGTGGCTCGGCTTGAGCCTGTCTTTGTCGGTGGGGTAACAGTGAGCAATGCCACCTTGCATAACATTGATGAGATCGAGCGAAAAGATGTGCGCATCGGTGACACGGTGGTGGTGCGTCGCGCTGGAGATGTTGTCCCGGAAGTGGCCCGAGTCGTTGTTGATGCCCGTAAAAAAGGTGCACGGAAAATCAAGCTACCCGTGTCCTGTCCGGTTTGTTGTTCTGCAGTTGAGCGACCAGAGGGTGACGCCGTTGCGCGTTGTACTGGTGGTTTTTCATGCGAAGCACAACAACGAGAAGCCATTAAGCACTATGCCTCGCGCAAAGCGATGGATATCGATGGTTTGGGCGACAAGTTGGTGGAGCAGCTTGCGGATGAAGGGCTGATTAGTAATGTCAGTGATCTTTATTCATTGAATGTCGATGCTGTGGCTGCATTACCCCGTATGGCAAATAAATCAGCAACCAACCTGATTAATGCTATTGAGGATGCCAAGCGAACGACGTTGGCGAGGTTTGTGTTCGCGCTGGGTATAAGAGAGGTGGGTGAAACCAGTGCTGCGACCTTAGCTGATCACTTCGGTTCCATGGAGAGCCTCATGGCGGCTACTGAATCTGAGTTGATGGCCGTGGATGATATTGGGCCGGTAGCAGCGACTAGTTTAAAAGACTTTTTTTCAAACTCTGAGAATTGTCGAATCGTGCAGGAATTACTCGAACATGGCGTTGAGTTTCCTGTGGCTGACAAGCTCGAGGTGGAACAAACCTTGGCCGGCAATACCTATGTGCTGACTGGGACGCTGAACTCCATGACCCGCGATGAAGCGAAAGGAAAATTGCAGTTACTGGGGGCCAAAGTGAGTTCCAGTGTCTCCAAGAAAACCACTGGTTTGATTGCTGGTGCCTCTGCGGGTTCCAAATTAACCAAGGCAGAAAGTCTGGGCGTTGAAATTCTCGACGAGGAAGCCCTGCAAGAGCTGTTAAAATCCCTTCCATCCTGACCACTTCCATCGCTATTCACGGTGCCGCCGGCCGTATGGGCAGGCAGCTTTTGAGCGCAGTTGCTGAGCGCCAGGATGCTCTGCTGGGTGCGGCTATCGACATACCCGGCCCCAGCGTCGGTTTGGACTCCAGCGTACTGTCCGGTGGCGACCCAACCGGTGTGTTGGTCAGTGCAAGTGCAGCGGGATTACCAGACGATGTTGATGTCGTTGTCGATTTTACTCGACCGGAGGCGACGTTACATTTGTTGAGTTCTTTGCCAGCATCGTGTGCTGTGGTGATCGGTACAACAGGTTTTGATAACGACCAACTAATTCAATTAAAAGAGGCTGCCGCGCATCGTCCAGTGGTATTTGCAGCGAATTACAGCATTGGGGTAACGCTTTGTCTGACTCTTCTCCATCAGGCAGCGCAGGCACTTGGTGATGACTACGATGTTGAAGTGATTGAAGCGCATCATCGTCACAAAGTCGATGCGCCCTCTGGAACTGCTCTGGCTTTGGGGCAGGTGCTTGCCGATGCATTGGGTCGCAACTTGAGTGACTGTGCCGTGTATGGGCGTGAAGGAATCACTGGAGAGCGCGATACAAAAACCATCGGTTTTGAAACCATTCGCGCTGGCGACATCATAGGAGAGCACACCGTTTTATTTGCCGGAAACGGTGAGCGTATTGAAATCACGCATCGAGCAACCGATCGCATGACGTTTGCTAGAGGTGCTATTCACGCCGCGGCTTGGTTAAAGGGTAAGACCAATGGCCTGTACGATATGCGTGATGTGCTCGGCTTAACGACACCATAAAGAGAAACTACATTGAACACTGGTATTGTCTTTCCTGGACAGGGCTCACAAGCAACTGGCATGTTGGCGGAGCTGAGTGCCGATCATTCTGAGGTGCAAGAGACTTTTGCTGAAGCGAATGATGTACTGGGTAAAGATCTTTGGGCGATGTGTCAGGCCGGTCCTGATGATGTGCTTGCGGACACTCGCGTTACTCAACCGTTGATGCTGGTGAGCGGTGTTGCTGTGTGGCGTGTCCTTCAGCATTCGGATCTGCCTAAGCCCAGTGTAGTAGCGGGGCATAGTCTTGGAGAGTTTGCCGCCTTGGTAGCAAGTGAAGTGCTTTCTTTTGCGGATGCGCTTCGGCTTGTCAAAATTCGTTCGGAGCTCATGGCCACAGCCGTACCGGAGGGCACGGGTGGTATGGCCGCTCTACTGGGACTGGATGATGCTCAGGTGATCGAACTGTGCGCTGAATTGTCGGGCAGTCGGGTTACTGAGGCCGTTAATTTTAATGCTCCTGGACAGGTCGCTATCTCTGGACACCTCGACGCCTTGGAAAAAACCGTCGTGGAGGCCAAGGGTCGTGGCGCCCGTAAGGCGGTTATGCTTGCGGTGAGTGTGCCCAACCACAGTAGTTTGATGCGCGACGCTGGCGAGCAGCTCGCATCTGCCATTGATGGCATTGAGTTTTCAGAACCTACCATTCCCATCGTGCAGAACTTGGTTGCCGCTGCGCCTGCTGATGTGCAAGCGCTCGTAACGAATCTTAAAAAGCACGTCTACAGCCCTGTGCAGTGGACCCGATCGGTAGAGGCGATCCGCGACGACTTCGATGTAACGCTGATGTTTGAGGCGGGTCCTGGCAAAGTATTGAGTGGATTGAACCGTCGCATCGACAAACAGTTGCGTTGCTTGCCCGTTTTTTCGCCTGACACTTTGGAGTCGGCTGGCGCCGCTCTTACTGCCACAGAGGTCTGAGCCATGACCACAGAACTAAACGATGAAATTGTGCTGGTCACCGGTGCAAGCCGGGGTATTGGTAAGGCGATAGCTGACACGTTGGGAGCGGCCGGGGCTACGGTCATCGGTACCGCGACATCAGAGTCCGGTGCCCAGCAAATCAGTGAGCGCTTTAAATCACTCAATATACGCGGTCAAGGGATGGCGTTGAATGTGACTGACGCTGAGCAAATGGAGACGATGCTGGCGGCTATTGCTGATCAGTTCGGTGCTGTAAGCGTGCTAGTTAATAACGCTGGTATTACGCGGGATAATTTGATGTTGCGAATGAAGGAGAATGAATGGGACGACGTCATTGCCACAAACCTGAGCGCGGTATGGCGTTTATGTAAGCTGGTTATGAAACCCATGATCAAAGCTCGCAGTGGTCGAATTATAAACATCGCGTCGGTGGTGGGACATACGGGCAATGCTGGTCAGGTGAACTATGCAGCCGCCAAGGCGGGTATGACAGGGTTGACTAAAGCGTTGGCACGCGAACTCGGCGGACGAGGTATTACAGTCAATGCTATTGCGCCGGGCTTTATCGAATCGGATATGACCGATGCGCTGAGTGAAGAGCACAAGAAAAAGCTCGCCGATGAAATCGCCTTGGGTCGCCTGGGGGCTCCCGAAGACGTTGCCGAAGGTGTTCTTTTTTTGGCGTCCGATAAAGCAGGTTATATCACCGGGCATACGCTGCATATCAATGGCGGCATGTACATGTAGCATTCGCTTTCGAGCAGTTGCCGGGTCTTGAAATTCAGAAAAATACCCTCAAATTGTTCAAATAAAGCACAAAGGCTCTTTATTATAGGTGAATCTCTTGGCAGCAATCGAGCGACTTCACTACAATAGCGTGGCGGGTCGTTTCCCGCATTTATCGGAGGAAGTTTCCTATCATGAGCAGTGTCGACGAACGCGTCAAAAAGATTGTTGTTGAACAGTTAGGCGTGAAAGAGGATGAAGTTAAAAACTCAGCCTCATTTGTAGAAGATCTCGGTGCCGATTCACTTGATACAGTGGAGTTAGTTATGGCGCTGGAAGAGGAATTCGAATGTGAAATTCCTGACGATGAAGCGGAAAAAATAACTACTGTCCAGCAGGCCGTCGACTACGTCAACGCCCATTTAGGGTAATCCTCGCCAGACAGCATGAATTCAAGCCGCACCGTGCGCTTCGCCGGTTGCGGCTTTTGGCATTTTAGCCTGAGGGTTTTTGTGTCGGGCAGTCTGGGAGAATTTAGTGTCGCGAAGACGGGTCGCCGTAACCGGCCTGGGTCTGGTTACTCCGGTTGGTAATACAGTTGAGTCCAGTTGGAAGAATATCCTTGCGGGTGTCTCTGGCGTCAGAACCATTGATTCTTTTGATGTCGGAAAGTTTGCAACGCAGTTTAGTGCGTCTGTAAAGGATTTCGATCCGAGCCTGTATTTCTCCACGAAGGAAGCACGCAAGATGGATGTTTTCGTCCATTTTGGCGTCGCTGCTGGCCTTCAAGCTATTCAAGATGCCAACCTTGTCGATGCCGACGGGCTTGATTTAGAGCGCGTGGGTGTGGCCATCGGATCCGGTATTGGTGGTCTACCCAATATTGAAGTGCAACACAAAGCCCTGCTGGAGGGTGGCGCTCGGAAAGTATCCCCGTTTTTTGTTCCGTCCACCATCATCAATATGATCAGTGGCAACCTGAGCATAAAGATGGGGTACAAGGGGCCGAACCTGTGTACGGTAACCGCGTGTACTACCGGTACTCACAACTTAGGCCAGGCAGCGCGGTTGATTGAATATGGCGATGCCGACATCATGGTCGCCGGTGGTGCTGAAATGGCCACGTGTCCGCTGGGACTGGCTGGCTTTGGGGCGGCACGAGCTCTGTCTACTCGTAATGATAACCCGGAAGCAGCCAGCCGACCGTGGGATAAAGATCGAGACGGTTTTGTACTCGGTGATGGTGCTGGGGTGATGGTGCTCGAAGAACTGGATCACGCAAAGGCCCGGGGTGCCACCATTTATTGCGAGCTCACAGGGTTTGGAATGAGCGGAGATGCTTATCATATGACTCTACCCTCAGAAAACGGTGAAGGTGCCAGGCGCTGTATGGCAGCTGCGCTTAAAAACGCCGATCTCGGTATGGGTGACGTCAATTACATCAATGCACACGGTACGTCGACACCCGCTGGCGATCTGGTTGAAACTACCGCTATAAAAAACCTTTTGGGTGCTCATGCTCAGGATGTATTAGTGAGCTCGACGAAAAGTATGACTGGCCATCTACTGGGTGCAGCAGGTGGCATTGAAGCTGTGTTCTCCGTGCTCAGCCTGCGAGATCAAAAAGTGCCGCCCACTATTAACTTAGACAACCCGAGTGACGGATGCGATCTTGATTATGTGCCGCACCAATCCAGAGATGCCAATGTAAAAGTGGCGCTTTCGAATTCATTTGGTTTCGGAGGCACAAATGGCACATTGGTTTTTTCGACTGACAACTGACTATGTGGCGTTTTCTGTTGGTGTTGCTTTTAGTCGCAGGAGGGGCAGCTGGATGGGCCTACTACGACTACTCTCGCTACCTTGAAGAACCGATTGAAATTTCACAGGCAGACCGACTATTTACCATTGAATCGGGCTGGTCTGCAAAACGAGTCTCGCAGTCTTTAGCCAGTAAAGGTTTGAATTCAAAACCTCACTGGTTTGATCTGTATGCCAGACAAAGCGGCTTAGGTACCAAAATTAAAGCCGGAGAATTTATACTCGATGGTGAATTAACCGTACCGCAATTGCTGAACACCTTCGCCACTGGCCGCACCGTTCAGTACTCTCATACAATCATTGAAGGAAATACGTTCAAACAAGTACGAGCGCAGCTCGCCAATGCATCGCAAATGCAACAAACGCTCGCCGATATGGATGCAGCTTCGCTGATGTCCAAGCTTGGCTCGCCAAACGTTCACCCGGAAGGACAATTTTTTGCGGACACCTATAGCTACCCGAAGAACACCACCGATTTGGACTACCTTAAGCGCTCCCATCAGGCGTTGAAAAAGGTGTTACAGGAGGAATGGGAGAATCGCGCGCCTGATTTACCTTTGGAGTCTGCCTATGAGGCATTAATTCTTGCATCAATTGTTGAAAAGGAGACGGCGGTTGCCGAGGAGCGGCCCTTGATCGCTGGCGTGTTTCATTCACGGTTAAGAAAAAAGATGCGCTTGCAAACCGATCCAACCGTCATCTACGGAATGGGGGATGCCTATGATGGCAACATTCGGCGAAAAGATCTCACAACGGACACACCCTACAACACATACACGCGAGCTGGATTACCACCCACGCCAATATCCATGGTGGGGCGAGACGCCATTAACGCGGCTCTTAATCCCACAGATACTGAAGCTTTGTACTTCGTCTCTCGTGGTGATGGCACCCACAAGTTCTCTGAAACTCTTGAACAGCACAATGCTGCAGTGGCGAAGTATCAGTTAAAGCGACGCTCTCAATGACTGGTCGATTTATCACCTTAGAAGGAGTGGAGGGAGTTGGTAAGACGACCAATCTTGAGTTTATTGCCAGTACTCTGCGGAATTCCAACATTGAACTTATTGTGAGTCGGGAGCCGGGCGGCACAGATTTGGGGGAACAGTTGCGAGAGCTTTTGTTGCACAGTCGCAATAGCATTGATCCGACTACCGAGCTGTTGTTGATGGCGGCTTCGAGATATCAACACATCATCGAGGTGATCAAACCAGCATTGGCCCGCGGTCACTGGGTGCTCAGTGATCGTTATACCGATGCCAGCTACGCCTATCAAGGAGGTGGTCGAAAGCTTGGGGAGCAAGTTGTTGCTCGAGTGCACGAAGCTGCTGGTATTACTCTCGAACCTGATCTTACGCTGTTGTTGGATATGCCAGCATCCGATGGGCTGCAACGTGCTAGTGATCGCAGTTCTCCCGATCGAATAGAACAAGAAGCGTTGAGTTTTTTTGATCGGGCTAGAGAAGCCTATTTGCAACGAGCCAAACAAAACCCAACGCGCATCAAAGTGATTGATGCAGCGCAATCTTTAAAGCATGTGCAAACCGCCATAGACACCGCACTTCAGCCCTTGATCCATGCCTGAGCTTAGCGATTGTCCGCCTTGGTTGAGCGAGTATTGGCTGGGTCTACAACGTCGCCGTGAAACCGGGTCGTTACCTCACGCCTTGTTAATCGCTGGGCGAAGTGGCGTGGGCAAGCATGCTTTCGCACACTTTGCCGCCGCGTCCTTGTTATGCCGGTCTGGCTTGGCCGACGGGCGTGCCTGCGGTGGCTGCGAAGCCTGTGCCCAGTGGGCTGCTGATTCATGTGCAGAGTTTTTATTGGTTAAACCAGAGGGTGCTAGTCAGACCATAAAGGTAGATACCGTGCGCTCGATGACCGATTGGTTGCAACTCACCGCCAACGCTAACTCTTATCGCATCGCACTGGTTGAGAACGCTGATCGGATGAATCGAGCGGCGGCCAATAGCCTGCTCAAAACGCTGGAAGAACCTAGCGCCTCGGCCATTCTGATTTTGGTCAGTGACAATCCGGGGCTGTTGCCGGCGACAGTACGCAGTCGTTGCCAACAGGTGGTGTTACATGCGCCGTTAAAGAAAACAAAGGCTTATGATGCTGCGATTACCTGGCTGCAAGACCAGGTCTCCGATCCTGAGTTGATGTTGAGTCAAGCGCGTGGAGCCCCGATGCGCGCCATAGAATTAAATTCTGCCGACTGGCAGGCCACTGAGGCGCAGTTAGCGAAGGCCTGGCAGGATCTGTTTTTGCATCGAGGCTCGGTGGGCCGTATCGTGGAGTCGCTCAAAGAGGTGCCTTGCTCGCGAGCCCTGCGAGTGTTCGCAGAGTATTCCGTCGCCGCCAGCCGCCTGAATGCGGGAAGCGCTGATGAATCAGCGGCTGCTCAGGTGGCCTCAACGGTTGTCGAGCGTATCGAAAGTGATAAATGGTTCACAATTTACGATTCATTAGTGAAATTAAGCCGAATCGACAGTGCCAGCTTCAAGACTCAGACTGTGCTTGAGGGACTTTTTGCCGATATCCGTCTTATGGTTCACGATTGAGACAGTCCAAATGACCGCCGAAACACGCAAAGGCATAATTGCATTTTCCATCACCGATCGTGGTGCGCTGTATTCAGCCTATATGTCGTTTATCACCAACGGCGGAATGTTTGTGCCCACGTCCAGGAATTATCAACTCGGTGATAAAATTTTCATGTTGCTGAAGGTAATGGATGAGAACACCCCAGCGGCCATCGAGTGCAAAGTCGTTTGGGTAACTCCGCCTGGTGCGCAAGGGAACAAAACTCCCGGCATTGGCGTTCAGTTCGACGATGCGGACAATGGCGCGTCGAAAAGCAACATAGAACAACACCTTGCAGCGACATTGCAAGGGGAACGCCCCACCCACACTATGTAAGTAGTAACATGGCGCGCTTGTTCAAGACTGAATGCGCGCTATGTCAAGTTCGAAAAACAATGCTGGTGTTCACTGTGAAATATATGTGGGCAGCAGTGAGATTCACGGTAAAGGTGTATTTGCCGGTGAAAGCATCAAGAAAAACACCTCTGTCGGGTTTCTCGAAGGGGTGCCTACTAAGCGCAATGGCATGCATGTCCTGTGGATCGATGACTCCGAAGGCTGGCGTGTTACGAACAAATTTCGCTTTCTGAATCACAGTTCGTCCCCCAATCTGGAAATTGATGTCGCTGGCGAAAAGCCGCAAGCGATTGCATTGCGCACAATCAAACGCGATGAAGAGCTGACGTTCGACTACGGTTGGGAGTGACTCTGACCTCGCTGTCAAATACCTGGAGCGTTGTGGTGCGGGCAACCGTCTTGCTAACCCTGACAGCATTGGTTGCCTGTGATCGTCAGGTTGATCCTACTGAACTGGCCGGACCGACCATGGGTACACAATGGTCTGTGGTCATCGTCGATGAAATCACTGATAGCTCCAGTGAATCTCTTCGAGCGTCAATTGTCGCTGAGTTGGCGCGCATCAATGCGTTGATGTCCACTTACGATGAAGCATCGCAGCTCTCGGTATTCAATCACAGTCGTTTAACTACCCCTCAATCAGTTCATGCTGATACGTTGCGAGTTGTTCGGCAGGCATTGGTCATCAGCCAAGCCACGGAGGGAGCCTATGACATTACTCTGGGACCGGTCATCGACCTCTGGGGGTTTGGAGCTGACCCACATTCGACTCGACCCTCTGCATCTGCTCTGTCATCAGCGATGCAATCGGTGGGTTATCAGAAGTTAACCCTGCGGGAACGATCACTGCAAAAATCGCGGCCTGGTGTACAAGTTGATCTTTCCTCGATAGCGAAAGGCTTTGCGGTGGATCGCATCGGTGAATTGTTGGAGGCGGTGGGAATTAACAACTATCTGGCCGATATCGGCGGAGAAATACGCACACGCGGTCATCGCGCGCCCAGGGCCAATTGGCGCATTGGTATCGAACAGCCCGAGGGCCTCAGTCCGGCTAGTTTGTCTGTCTCAGAGGCGCATATAGCGACCAGCGGTAGCTACCGAAATTACCGCTTGGATTCGGGCAAACGCTACTCTCATTTGATTGATGGCAGAACCGGTCTACCCATCGAGCACCACTTGGTGGCGGTGACTGTGCTGGCAGAGAGTACGATGGCGGCCGATGCATGGGCCACCGCATTTATGGTCGTGGGTCCGGACCAAGCTTTGCGATTGGCCAACGAACATGAGTTGGCTGTAGTCATGACCCTGGCCGATGAAGAAGGTCAATTTTTTACCAAAACCAGTGCTATGGCTGAACCGTTTGTTGTCGACTGAACGGTTGTCCCTCGGGTGATATCTCCACGTTGCATACGTATTCAAACTATGTCATGTTGAGGTGGTTTAGTGACTGAGACTTGGGTATGACACCTGAACAGATGGAACAGCGCATTGTTCGTTATGGTGACCTTAAACCGTGTAAGACTGCTTTTATCGATGCTCATACACCCGGGTCGGACCAGAAAGAGAACTTCACCATTATCGGTGGCGGCGTCTCAGAGAGCGCTGATCAACACGTCCATATCCATGAAACCCCAGGATTCAATATTGGCGCGGCCGGTCAACCCCCTAAGTGTCGAAACTCTTTGCATTCACATACGACGGCCGAAGTATTTTGCGTACTGAGCAGTCGCTGGCGTTTTTTTTGGGGGCGCAATGGTGATGCCGGCGAGGTGGTGCTGGAAAAAGGTGATCTGATCAATCTGCCTACCGGTATGTTTCGAGGGTTTGAAAATATTGGTGATCATTACGGTATGTGTATGGCTATTCTCGGTGGCGATGATGCTGGCGGTGGTGTGACCTGGGCGCCGCAGGTTATTGCCGAAGCCGCAGATCATGGGTTGGTGTTAGGCGACAACGGCGTGCTGTACGACACTGCTGTGGGGCAGTCGTTGCCCACCGATGTGCACCCTATGCCCGTGCTGAACACCGAGGATCTGGACAATTACATCGAACCCAGTGCCGCTACCGTTGCCACACAATTTGTGGCCCGCTATTGGGACATGGTTGCCTGCTCAGATCATCAACCTGCGAATGTTATTGGTGAACAGGCCATGTTGAAGGATCGGCCTGGGTTTGAACTTGACTTTCTATCTGCGCAGTCAATCTCCGATGCACCCTATAGTATCGACGCTCATGAAGTTCTTATCGTGATGGGTGGTCATTGGCGAATGCGCTGGGACGGAGGCGAAAAGGTTCTTGCTCCAGGTGATACTTGTGCGATACCACCCGGTTTGTCTCATGCTTTATTTCCCTCGATGACAGGGGAAGCGGCGCTGTTGCGAGTGCGGCCCACGGGCGATCCCGCAGGACCCACCCATTGGCTATGACATTGGGCTGTATTGAATGACTGACGCTATCGTGGTGATTGGGGGCGGCCAGGCAGCCTTTTCTTTTGCTGAGCAGATTCGGCGTAAGGATGCTGAGTCCACACTGACGGTGCTGTGTGATGAACATGAGTTGCCGTACAACAGACCGCCGTTGTCCAAGCAGTACGTAAAAGCGGAAATAAAAAAAGACAAGCTGCTGTTTCGAGATAGATCTTGGTATGAGCGCAAGAACATCGATGTTCGCGTCTCAACACCTGTGGCCGCTGTGGATATAAGTGCGCAGTCTATCGTGCTCGACTCTGGCGATACATTGCCCTATACCAAGGCGCTGATGGCGACCGGGTCGGTCCCGAAGCGGCTACCAGCGAGCATCGGCGGTGAACTTGGCAATGTGTTGACGCTACGTAATGTGATCGATGCAGATGCTTTTGCAAAAGAGCTATCGTTCGGCAAACGCGTGTTGATTATCGGTGGTGGCTATATTGGTCTTGAAGCTGCCGCGGTGGCCCGACATTTTGATGCGCAAGTCTGTGTGCTGGAAATGAGTGAGCGTATCCTACAACGTGTGGCGTGTCGCGAAACATCAGATTTTTTTCGAAAACTACATACCGACAACGGCGTTGAGATCAAAGAAAAGCTCTCTTTAGATCGTTTGGAAGGCCGTTCGAGAGTTCAAAAAGCGTATTTCAGCGATGGTTCAGAGATGGATGTCGACCTGGTGCTCGTTGGTATCGGTGTTGAACCCAATACCCAACTAGCCCAAAAAGCTGGGCTGGCGATCGACAATGGCATTGTCGTCAATGAGCACGCACAGACATCCGAACCAACGATTTATGCCGCTGGCGATTGCGCTTGTTTTCCCTGGCGAGGCACGCGAGTACGCCTCGAATCGGTTCAAAATGCTGTGGATCAAGCGAAAGTAGCTGCTCTGCATGCGAGTGGAACAGTAGTGGCGTACAATCCTACTCCTTGGTTTTGGTCTGATCAGTTTGACGTTACTCTGCAAATTGCCGGTTTGAACACTGGTTACAACGCGGTAGTGCGTCGCAAGGGCTCTCGAGAAGGGGGTGAGTCTTTTTGGTATTTTAAAGACGATCAACTGTTGGCCCTAGACGCTGTCAACGATCCTAAAACCTACGTCTTGGGCCGCAAGGCTCTTGAAAGGGATATTCCGCTCACTCAGCAGCACGTTGCGGATGACTCGCTTGATCTAAAAACACTAATCAATGAGGAACGTAACTAATGACACAAGTGGCACTTGTGACTGGTGGTGGCTCGGGAATTGGCCGACATTCCGCGCATGCATTGGCGAACGCCGGTTTTACCGTTATCGTCTGCGGAAGAACACAAAATTCACTCAATGAAACGGCGAGTGGCTTTGACAATATCCACGCGATCTCGGCTGATATAACCGACGAAAAAGCAGTGGATTCAATGATGAGTAAGCTGGTGGCAGATCATGGTCGGCTGGATGTTGTATTCAACAATGCGGGTAACAATGTTCCTGCTATGCCCATTGACGAGCTCACCGTTGAACAGTGGCGCACGGTAATTGATGTGAACCTAAACGGCGCTTTCTTAATTGCCCGCGCTGCGTTTGGGCAGATGCGCAAGCAGAGTCCGCAGGGTGGTCGAATTATTAATAATGGTTCTATATCGGCCCATGTTCCGCGACCTGGCTCGGTACCTTACACAACCTCAAAACATGCCATTACAGGATTAACGCGGACACTGTCCCTGGATGGTCGTGCGTTTAACATTGCTTGTGGTCAAATTGATATCGGTAACGCGGCATCGGCAATGACTGAAAAGATGAATGCCGGTGTGCCTCAAGCAGACGGAACTATTAAAAGTGAGCCCACGATGGATGTGCAGCACATTGCCGATGCGGTCGTTAATATGGCGTCACTACCGTTGGAGGCGAACATTCAGTTTATGACGATTATGGCCAGTAGTATGCCGTTTATTGGTCGGGGTTAAAGGGCAGTGTCTGCGACGTAGTTGTCGTTCCACATTAGGTAGCGCTTGCGAGTTAGTCTGCGCACTCTAGAAAGGCGTTGGCCAGATCCATTAGCATGGTTGTGTAGTGAGACGATCCCGCCTCTATGTGGTTACCGATGGGGTCTGCTGATACGGTTTTAAGGTCACCGATCAACGCATCGAGCAATGAAGAACTGAATTGTGGCTCAACTAAAATGCACTTGATATTATGTTTTCGAATCAATGCATTGATGTCACGTATTCTCTTTGCGCTGGGCATGTGTTCGGCACCGTTGAGTATGCTATGGACTTCGTTGATACCGTAACGCGTGGCAAAGTATTGATAGGCGGGGTGAAAGGCTAGTATGGGTTTGTGGGTTAGTCCTTCAAACTCCTGTTGAATTTTAAGGTCCAACGCCAGAATTTCGTCCGCCGCGGCTTGTGCATTGGCCCTATACCGATCAGCGTTTTGGTCATCGTTGCCAGCAAGCACGTCGGCGATGTAGTGCACCATGGTAATGGCGCGCTGTGGATCCAACCAGACGTGTGGATCTAACAAAGCCATATCTTGTTCCGCTTCGCCGGTGTAGCTAACGGCATCCACTCCAGGAACAGAAAGCATATTCACGGAAGCACCTTTCGGCAGGATCGATTCGCTGGCTTGTTCTAAAAACGGTGATAGGGCCGGGCCAAACCAAAACATCACATCAGAGTTTTCCAACAACTGCCCCGTGGTGGGTTTCAGATGGTGATGGTGTGGTGAGATAGGTTGGTCCTGTAGCAGCATCGGTGCCCTGTCATTGCCGGCCATAACCAAACTGGTCAGCGAATGCAGCGGTTTAACGCTGGCCACTACCGTGTACTCGTCAGCTTGCACCGAGGGTGTGTGCAGCACGAGTGCGCTGAGCGCGGCTATTAGCGGTGAACGGAGACGTGACATCAAGACTTGAAAGAGATGATTACGTGTTATGATATAACGTTTTTGAATTGAACTGGCAAAAAAGGCGGACTAATTTGTGTCCGAACCTCTAATTGTACTCACCCAAGCTGGGTATCGGTCCGACGATTCCTGGTTGGTACGAGGTGTTGATCTCACTTTGCAGCGTGGAGAGATCCTCACCTTGATCGGACCGAACGGGTCCGGCAAATCAACCACTGCGAAATTGGCGCTAGGCATACTCCCAACCCATGAAGGCAGCGCCGCTCGCCCAACAGGGTTGAGTGTCGGTTACGTACCTCAGAAATTACACATTGACTGGACGGTACCTCTGCGAGTGGAGCGGTTTATGCGGCTGACCTCGTCGGTATCACACTCTGTCATGCTCGAAGCTCTTCGTCGTACGGGTGTACAGCATTTACTTCAGGCAGAGCTTCGATTGTTGTCGGGGGGTGAGTTTCAACGGGTTCAACTCGCGCGTGCGATTGCCCGTGAACCGGACTTACTTGTGTTGGATGAACCGGTGCAAGGTGTGGATTTCAACGGGGAAATTGCGCTATATGAGTTGATTTCCGACATTCGCACCGAATTGGGGTGTGGGGTGTTGATGATATCTCACGACCTACATGTGGTGATGGCTGCCACCGATAAGGTTGTTTGTCTCAACGGGCATGTCTGTTGTAGTGGCGCCCCAGTGCAGGTAGCGCAAAGTGAAGAGTACAAAGCGTTGTTCGGTTTACGCTCTGCAACAGCCTTGGCATTGTACGAGCATCATCACGATCATACGCATCTGCCCGACGGATCCGTGAGTCACGGACACAACCATGATGGATGACTTTTTTAGTCGTGCGTTGATCGCCGGTGTCGGCATTGCGCTGATGGTCGGACCTTTGGGCTGCGTGATTATTTGGCGCCGAATGGCCTATTTCGGTGACACACTCTCTCATGCAGCGTTGTTGGGAATAGCCATTGCGTTGCTACTGGACATCAATACCACCCTGGCTGTGTTTGCCGTGTGTACGGTGGTCTCATTAGCACTTATCGCCATGCGCAATCGCACCGTAATATCTTCGGATGCCTTGTTAGGATTATTGGCTCATTCATCACTGGCCTTAGGGCTCGTGTGTTTGGCCTATATGAGTTGGGTGCGGGTTGATTTGATGAGTTTCTTATTCGGTGACATTCTGGCGGTATCAAAGCGGGATATAGCGATTATTTATCTTGTCGGTGCAGGGTTACTGCTGGTGCTTGCCGGGATATGGCGGCGGTTGTTTGCTGCCACGGTGAGTGAAGAGCTTGCCGAAGCCGAAGGAATAAACCCCAAGAGAGTCAATCTCGTATTCATGTTGTTGATGGCAACCGTAATTGCGTTGGCGATGAAGATCGTAGGAGTGTTGTTGATAACCGCGCTATTAATTATCCCCGCGGCAGCTGCCCGGCGTATGACGATTGGGCCAGAAGCCATGGCTGTGGTAGCGTCAGTGATTGGTGTTATTGCGGTGGTTGCTGGTTTAAATTTCTCTTTATATGCCGATATTCCGTCAGGCCCTGCTATTGTGGTGGTGGCCAGTACCTTATTTGCGCTCAGCCTGACACCCCTTTCGTCTTATATTCGAAAAAGTAGGGCATCGTGATTATGAAACTCACTAAAAACCAACAGGCGGTATTTCAAGCTCTGACAAAATCGTCTGTACCGTTGACTGCCTACGAGCTATTGGATCAGTTACGCAAACAGGGGTTTCGTGCTCCGCCACAAATCTATAGAGCTTTGGAAAAACTCACTGAGTATGGATTGGTGCACCGGGTAGAGAGCCTAAATGCGTTTGTCGCTTGTAATCATGATGACGACTCTGACCACGGAATCAGTGCTCTGGCCATTTGCGACAACTGCAGCGTGGTTTTAGAATTTCCTGCGAATAAGGTGGCGAAACAATTGGTGAATTTGGCTAGCGACCAGGGGTTTGGATTGCGCGCAACCACTATAGAATTGTCTGGTCTGTGCGAGCATTGCCAAGCCGTGTAAACCTTGCGTTGCGGAGATATCGAACCAGGTTTTAAACAGGTGCTACAGAAAACCATCAAATTCGGATTTTCAACAAACCGGTAAAAACGATCAATCCAATACCCAGAGCCGCCAACGTATTTAGCGTATCTCCAAAGTAGAACAATCCCAGTAGCGTAGCAACTACTACCTGCAAATAAACTATAGGTGCTAAAAACGCTGGTCTTGCTCGGTTCAAAGCCATGATAGAGAAAAAATTAGCGAGGGTGGACGACAGTCCCATAATCAATATCAAAGGCGCGAATTCAGCTTGAATAATCGATAGGTCTTGAATCGCAAATGGCATCAAAAACACACTGCCAAAAATCAGCTGGATAGCCAACTGTGTGATCGGCGGTCCACTACCTGCAGCCCAACGTGTGGCTGTAAGGAAGCCGCCGTAGCACAGCCCAGCTGCAAAGGCCCAAGGTAGTCCTGGGCTTATTGTGCCAACCGGTTGAATCACCATCAATACGCCAACAAAGCCGAAAATCACGCTTAACCACTCTAAGCCTGTGACGCGCTCTTTGAGCCAAACCACACTTAACACGACTGCAAATGACGGACCGATAAAAAATGCACCAAAAACATCGGCAATGGGGCTTAGACTCAATGCTTGGATGATGAGCACGAGCGTCATGCTAATACACAGACCTCGCACACAGTGCTTAAATACAAAGTTGGGCGAATAGGTACCAGAGTGGCGATGCATCCAGGCCAACGGGAGGGCTACGCTTCCTCCTACGATAAATCTGGACCACGCTAGAAATATCGCGGAATGTTCTGTAGCACCAGATAGATACTTTGCAATAGCGTCCCCCACTGGAATCAATGACATGCCAAGAGACATGTACAGCACGCTGAGAAGCGTTCTCGAAGTACTCAAATGATTCTCTTTAAAGAGTGGGTGATCCGATGCTCCGTATTCTACGCATCAATGATGGGTGCTGCTGCTAGGTTGATGTGAGACGATTGGCAAATCCCCATCCGAACCCGAATGGTTCTATACAGGAGGCTTTTTTGGGTATCTTCAAGCGCCCATGTGAGTAGCTCATCTGTATCCACAAACGGCAGCGTTTACTGCTGCGCCATGGTAATCTTTGCCCATTCAGAAATCGACTTGAGAGTATCCATGTCCAACGCCTTTTTTACGGGAAAGCTTGCTGATATCGACCCAGCGGTAGCGGCGAGTATCTCGGCTGAACTTAAACGACAACAACATGAAATTGAGCTGATTGCGTCTGAGAATATTGTCTCAACCGCTGTGATGGAGGCGCAGGGTTCGGTGATGACGAATAAGTATGCCGAAGGGTATCCAGGTCGCCGCTACTATGGCGGCTGTGAACATGTTGATGTTGCTGAAGATTTAGCCCGCGACCGAGCTAAAGAACTCTTTAACTGTGCGTTTGTTAATGTCCAGCCGCACTCTGGAGCTCAAGCTAACCAGGCGGTGTTTCAAGCATTGTTGCAACCCGGTGACACTTTTATGGGGCTGGATCTAGCTGCTGGTGGTCATCTGACTCATGGCTCTCCAGTGAACCAATCGGGAAAATGGTTTAATGCGGTGTCGTATAACGTGGACAAAGATTCACACCAAATAAACTTTGACAACGTACAGTCGCTAGCGGATCAGCACAAACCTAAGATCATTATTGCAGGTGGCTCTGCCTATCCGCGTATTATCGATTTTGCCCGCTTTCGGCAAATCGCCGACTCGGTGGGTGCGATTTTGATGGTCGATATGGCGCATTTTGCTGGGCTTGTCGCGGGCGGGGTGCATCCGAATCCGGTCGAACACGCTCAGATCGTCACCACCACCACTCACAAAACTCTGCGTGGCCCACGTGGCGGGATGATTTTGTCCAACGACATCGAGCTGGGTAAGAAGATCAACTCAGCAGTGTTTCCTGGATTGCAAGGTGGGCCATTGATGCATGTGATTGCCGCCAAGGCGGTGGCGTTCGGCGAAGCGCTGCAACCTGATTTTAAGCAGTACGCTCAAACTGTGGTTGACAACGCTAAGGCATTATCAGAGGCGATCAACTCTGGTGGGTTGAGCCTCGTCTCTGGTGGCACTGATACTCATGTGATGTTAGTTGATTTAACTGCCAAGAAACTGACCGGTAAAGCCGCTGAAGCTTCGTTGGGCCGAGCTGGTATTACCTGCAATAAAAACGGTATACCGTTCGACCCAGAATCTCCGATGGTGACTTCAGGCATTCGACTTGGAACTCCTGCGGCAACTTCTCGTGGTTTTGCTGAAGCGGAATTTACGCTGGTCGGGGAATTGATCATCGAGGTGCTCAATGGTCTCGAAGCCAACGGCGCAGAAGGCAACCAAGCCGTGGAACTATCAGTCAAGGACAAGGTAAATGCATTGACGGACCAATTCCCGATTTATACCTGATCTGTCACTCAGCCCACACCTGAGCTCTGGCCACTCATCCAAACAGCGCTGAGTGGCATTAGGTGTTAAACAGGCCATACTGAGATTGCCAGCCGTTGTGCTCAGCGCCTTCGAAGTTTTGCAAATCTGGAAACACGGTGTGTAGATCACCTTCGGATAAACCCATCCAGGAACCCAGAGCAGCGCCGTACTGATTCAATGAAATGGTCGGAATAATGCGGCCATCATCACCCATATCGTGCGGGCCACCGATCGCGTAGTCTGGCCATGAACCCACTAACTGTCCGCCGTTGACGGCGCCACCCATCACGAGATAATGACCACCCCAACCATGATCGGAACCGTCTCCGTTGATCGTTAACGTTCGGCCGAAATCTGATGTCGTGAAGGTAGTGACTTGTTCTTCTAACCCTGGGCTATTAACAGCAAGCTCGGCCAACGTGGTTTGAAAACTCGCCAGGCTCGTGCTGAGATCGCGGGCCAACTGAACCAGCCTGGGGCTCTGGGTGTCGTGTGTATCCCAGCCGCCCATGCCCACAAAAAAGATTTGTCGACGCTGGCCGAGTTGTTCGCGCACAGCAATTAGGCGAGCCACCATTCTCAGCTGTTGCGCTAACTTACTGCCGGAATTATAGGAAGTCGTGAGCGTCGGGCTAGAGGCCAGTGCACTGGAGAGTTTGCGAGAGTTATCTCGAGCGCGAGTAAATGAATCGCTGGCAAATCGTTGGAGTGGGTGCGAGTGTTGAAGCGATAGGATGTTGGCCAAGGCTGCGTCGCGGCCAACGTTTTGCGAACCGCCGGTGTTGGGATCGAGATAGGTCATCAGGCGTGGACCATATTGTGCGTTTACCGATACTGGAAGTGTATTGACACCTGCTTGCCAGTGATTACTGCCAGCCAATGTAAAACTCGGTGGCAAGGCGTCGGATTCATTCGCTGTGAACAGCAAATCGGCCATTCGGCCTCCCCAACCAGCACCCACTAATGACTGCGGCTGACTGGCCAGACCTTTTTGTACTTGCTCTTGTTGATGGTTATGAGCAAATAGGTCTGCTGGCATAAGTGCACTGCCACTATCGACTTGAGCACGGGTGGTGGGTTGAATAATATTACCCACGTTGGAGATGAGTGCCAGTTTTCCCGAGTCGTAGTAATTTTGCAGCTCGGGCATGTTGGGATTGAATCCAATACTGCTATCTGCACTGGCTAGCAATGCGCTTTGAGGAATAGCCAAGCCGCCGCGCGACGTACTGTAACCATCATAGTTGGATAGCGGTACAAACAGATTAAACGAATCACTACCACCGTAGAGAAACACACAGACGAGAGATTTGTAGTCGGTCAGGCCAGCATAGTCGCCACTGGCGGCCAACGCCGAACTCATCAGATTGAGCTTACCATTCATCGCGCCCATGCCACTGCCGAGCAGTGCGGTGGCAGCAGAGGCTTTAAGAAAGTGACGTCTATTTTTTAGAGTGTTTTTCATCGATCTCTCCTTACATCTGCACTAAATATTCAGGGGATGCCATGATCAGGCTAATCGCGTCTCTGGCCCGCTGCCCTCTGCCCACGTCTGTGTCGGGCAAGGTGTCTAAATGATCTAACAAGGCGTTTTTCAATCCGTCTGACATGGCGCCCGATAGCAACAGCAAATCGAGTCGTTCTAGTAGAGCTTCAGGGTCGGCCGCCAATGCGTTTTCGGTGGCTAGATCCAGAACGGAGTAGTTCAATGAATTGTCATAGGGTGTTGAGGCGTAGAAGCGCTGGATTTGTGCGTTGATACGCGTCGTGGTAGTAGCGATATAACTATCGATATAAATCTCTGCTTCAGGTGCCACAAGGCTTGCATCATTTACTGAGCCAGACGGTGCAAAATCAGGTCGGAAAAAATTGAACACCGAGCTGGCGTTAAGCGGTGCTTGGCCGGTTAAATCATCAATGTGCTCGACATGCGGCGAAACGGTGTTGTATTCGCCGCGCGCCGATCGGGCACCCGGGGTGATGTTAAACGCGCGCCAAAGATGGCTTAGGCGAAGTAGCGGTTCCCGAAGCTTGCCAAAGTTGGGCACAGTGAGGTGGCCGGTCCGAGCTTCTTCATCCATCAATATCGCTTTGACCACGGCAGCCAAATCACCGCGCTCGCCTACACCATTGTTATCAAACACGGCGGCCACACGGCCAACATAAGCTGGTGTTGGGTTGCTGGTGATTAAACGTTGTATCAGTTGCCGAGAAATAAACGGTGCTGTATTCGGATGATTGGTCAGGGCATCCAGTGCATCGCTTAAGTCTTTATCCGGCGTTTGACCTGCGGGTATCACTATACCGCCGACGATAGTCTTGCTTCCCTCATCATGATAGCCGGGGTAGGGTTCCATGGGATCGATCAGGTTATTGCCGGTCGATATGCCCTGTGCCCAGCGCGACACCCCGGCGTAATTCCATCCAGTAAATACTCGAGCTAGCTCTTCAACGTCTGCTTGTGAATAGGCCGGTATGGGTAGGCCATCAGCCAATACCGGTGTGCCATTAAGATTAAGTTGATGAGGACCAATGGAGAACAGTTGCATGACTTCACGCGCATAGTTTTCATCCGCTCGGGTGTTGCCGTCGGGGTCGCCTTTGGCGTTTTGCAACATGCTTAAATACAGGCCCATGACGGGGCTGAGCGTGACGTCTTCGATTAATTCACGGTAAGTACCAAACGCATTTTCGCGAAGCTGATCGTAGTACTGCGTGATGCCGTATTGGGAATTACCCAACGTTGACCCTATGTCTGAGAGCACAAAAATTTCACTCAAGGCAAACGCGACGCGTTGGCGAAGCTGATCGTCCCCATCAACCGCATCCATCCACCAAATTTCATGTCGAGGAGGTTTAAAACTGCCATTCGAATGCTGTTGAACGTATTCAAGATGAGGCGGGCCCAGTAAAGAAAGCTGCTGATCTATCCAACTCTCGATACCGACGGCCTGCACGTCAGCAATGCTGTCCATGGTGGGGCCAAAGGTTGCTTGAGTGAGTAAACGAGCCGCCGCTTCTGCGGATACCGCTGTCGCCGTTGGTTCCTCTACAACAATGGTGACACTTTGAGTATCGGTTAAATTGTTGCTATCAGTGACCGTTAACGAAACGAGATAGGACCCTGGGCTCGCGAAGGTATGTTCCGCTGCGATTTCGTCGGAAGATGTCACGTCGCCAATCTCCCAAAGGTAAGAAACGATCGTGGCATCGTCCGCTGCGGTGGAATCCGCTGCATTTAGGGAAACCTGCAGCGGTGCTGGGCCGCTGAGAGGCGATGCCATGACCACAGCGGTGGGTGGTGTTTCGATGATCGGTTCGGTTACGCTTATGGTGTAGGAGGCGGTAGTACTCTGGTTTGCATTATCGGTAACAGTAAGCTGGATCGTTTTACTACCCGCTTCTGCATAGGTCACCGCTGAAGTGATTCCACTACCCGTGTAATTGTCACCGAAGTCCCACTCATAACTCACGATAGCTTCGTTATCCGAAGACGCTGATGCATCAACCATCACGGTCAATGAGTTAGCGCCTGTGCCTGCCGTTGCCAAAAAGCTCGCCGTTGGCGGAGGATCGGGGGGTGTCTGAACGTCGATCTCTAATGTGCTCTGTGCGGGATTGCCCGATGGGTCCATCACTGTGAGTGTGACTTCAAAGACTCCTGCTGTCGTAAAGATATGGGTTGGCGCAAGCAGTTCAGCACCGCTAACCGTGGTGCCATCACCAAAATCCCAGTGGTAGTCTGCGATGGAGTCGTTGTCAGAAGAACCTTCCGAATCAAATTCAACCTCCAGTGGCAAAGGCCCACTCAGCGTCGAAGCTGTTACGCTGGCAATAGGTAATTCTGTATCGGGTAACACAGTAATGACTTGGCTGGCGGTGTGAGTGTGACCACCGACGTCGGTGACGGTTACCGTAGCGGTGAATTCACCGGGCTCGGTAAATTCAAACTCTGTTGTGCCGTCGGTGTTTGCTATGGGGTCACCAACGCCGATATCAAACGAATAACTTGCTATTCCTATATCGTCGGTGGAGCCAGTGGCATCGAGAGTTACGGTTAGTGGCAACATCCCAGTCTCTGGATTCGCAACCAGATTGGCTACAGGTGGCTCATCTATAATGTTGAGTAGCTCAATATCATCGACTGAACCGGAGCCGCGAAAGAAAAATCCGCGGACCTCCAGAATGTCGATATCGGGTTGAGCCGCCTGGAGATCAGCGTCGAGGTTTCTCACCACGCTGTGCCATTCTCCATTTTTCAAGGCTGCACCCAGTGCGTGGTGAACCGTGCGTCCGGTGCCTAATCGATCAGTTTCATACTGGTCGTACTTCAGGTAGCGATAACCGTCTGTGGTGTGCAAGCGGACGTATATAGCGAAGTTGCCGTCCGTTCGCATGCGGAATCGAATGGTTCGTTGTGATGTATTCAGCCACGATTCGGCGCGACGATAGTGGCCGAGCATAAAGCCGTTTTTTTGATCAGTGCCGGCAACCGTAATCACGCGGCTGTCGGAATCGGCATCAAACTCATTGGTGATAGTGCCACCGGTTGGGGTGTTGTCATAAATGGTCCAGCCATCTATGTTGCCGTCTTCTGCGTCTTCATAGACGGTAGGTATCGTCGTATCGATAACCGTTAACGTCATGGCGGTGGCTGCCGTTAAGCCAGTAACGTCGGTTACCGTCAGCAGGTAGTGGAAGTCGCCGGTGGCATCCGGTGTTGCGCGGTATGTGGATTCGGTGCCTACGATAACGCCTTCGCCGTTTCGCCATTCATACCCGGTTATAGCGCCGTCTGGATCGTAACTGCCCGTGCCATCGAGAGTGAATTCGGAATTCAGATCAACCGTGCGATCCCCCAGCGCAATATCGGCCATTGGAGATGCATTGTTACTTAATATGACATCGTCGAACCGACCGCTGCCACGAACCAAAAATCCGTGTACCGCGAGCACTTCGTTGTTGGGTTCAGCATCTTTCAGATCGGCATTCAGGTCGCGACTGTACGTGCGCCAGCGGTTATCACGGGTATCACTGCCCAGACCGTGATGAACGTACCGGCCGTTGCTGTGCAACAAGCTATCGGAGTTGCTGTGATTGTAATAAATATATCGCCAGCCATCGGTGGTATCAACACGCCAATAGACGGTGTACGACTCGCCAATGGCCATCTTCCAATTAACGTGAAATTCAGTGGTGTTGTTCCATCCGTTGTTGGTGTTCAAACCCCCGATTCGATAACCGTTTCTGCGGCCGTCGCCCGCTGTGACGATGACCTGGCTCTGTAACGCACTGTCATAAACGGTGGAGACGGTAGCCCCTTCAGGATTGTTGTCATACACCACCCAGTGTTCAGCGCCGGATTCGGCATCTTCATAAAATGTTTGAGCAAATGCTGGTTGGACGCCCAACAAAAAGACGCTGGCGAGCAGAGAGGTGGTCAGAAATCGCGCAACCATCATGTGAAAAACTCCGTGCGACGTTAAATTGGCAACTGAGACATGCGCTGCAACACCTAGGGGAGTGCTGGCAGGGGGCGACTCAGTATATTAGGGCGTTGGGCAAAAGTACACAGGTTGCAAGGACAGGTTGCAAGGACAGGTTGCAAGGACAGGTTGCAAGGACAGGTTGAACAGAGGTAATGAACAACTTCTTCCACTATCAGGCTCGGTTTGGCAAGCACTTGCCGTGATCAGTTAGCGCGATTTTGGATGGAAACTAGTGCCTGTTTAAAAGTGTTTTTGCCAGTGGCGCCGGTTGGGTTTTAATGATTCGATCTTCGGGCAGGCTTTTGCTTTGCAGTGCCAGATCGTGTTTTAGACTCATAAGGTAGGGATACCATTCCCGAGCCAATGGACTTTTCCACTTCCATAAACACTCT
>JAHQVR010000153.1 GCA_019634245.1 Gammaproteobacteria bacterium | reverse complement strand
TCGGAGATTCAATAGGCGCCACCAGAGTGGCGATGTTCAACTGCGCTAATTCCCAGGAAGACATAGAGCCTCTTTACCTTTAAATCTTGGTTTTATGCAATATATGGAATCTGCACCCACAGATTCGCACAACCAACCGTGCAGGCCAGGTTAAAGTGATATGACTTCTACCACTATAAAGGTTATATCAAATTCCTACCGATCGAGAACCAAGCTGAGTAGTTCGGAAAACGATTGATCAGTGGTCTTATGGGCGGTATCGATGGAGAGCCTGTCGCTAATCCATGGCTCATACTGTCGGTTTAGAATAGCTTCCCAGGATGGAAAAGTCATGGCGGGCATAGAACTCCGTCTTAACTCCACGCGCTCTCGATGTGTATCCATGTCGCTACAACCAATTTCTATATTAAGGAATGGCACGTTTACAGATTCTGCGACGGCTTCCCACTCATCGCGTGTTATCTTCAAAGGATTAACGGAATCGGTCACTACACTGAGCCCGAGCCGAAGATTGTCCGCAGCCAGGCGGTGGGCCAGCGCGTATCCCTCGACGGTCACATCAATTCCACACACATCAGCTAAACCTTGTTCTATGGTATCGATACGAAGGTAGAAGACATTTAACTCAGCAGCTAGTCGTTGTGCAAGTGTTGATTTGCCCACTCCAGGTAAGCCAGAGAATATAAAAAGTGTAGGAGAGTTCTTCACGTTGAGTCACTAGTGTACACCTTAACCATAGCATCTACCGCTGATCAGATTTGATGGCATTTGGAACCTTGATGTCTAGCGATTCCTTTCGAGTACTTCCAGAATTTGCAAGTAGGTTCACGTGATGGGACCCATTTCAAGTCGACAAAATACCTGCTCACCATAAACGCATTGGTAAGCAACTCCAAGCGTATGGTTTATGATCTCACCTCTACCGCGAGTGAATATCCCGCCTAATGAAGTTGCCGGCAGTAACACGACGCCTTGATTTCAACGGTACTGCGTGCCATCGCACGATCAAGTTGTAATTTGATGTGTTTGGATTCAACCGACTCACCGCGTTCTTGTAAACATTCATACAGTCCATGCAAACTCCATACATTGCCAGGGTGCTGACAAGCGCGGCTCAGTGTTGAATCGAGCCCTAAATCGGCTCGGTAGACTGCTTCGGCCTCGAAGTACTGATCTTGTTCAATAAGCAACGCACCCAAAGCATGTCGCGTCGGCTGCATCCAGCCCCAAGGTTCGTCGTAAGGTAAATTGTCGTCAAGCTCTACAGAGGCCCGCAAATACTCAAAAGCTTGATCAAAATTTCCGCGATGGTACTCAAGCTCGCCGAGCATCATTTTTTCACCTACGGCCAAAATATCCCGACAAGTATTGTTAAATAGCATTCTCGATTCTGGAACACGAGAGTAGGCCTGATCGAACAGCATTCTCTCCTGATCCGCCGCCGCGAGGTTTTTGGTATTCGCAAGCGCAACGGTTCGCGCATACCGCATCATCGCCATCGTCACGGCATACAGCTCTTCATCTTCGGGTAGCGGCTGATCCAGTATCTCTTGCCAGCGACCAAAGCGAATCAACACATGTTGTTTCATCGGAACAAAGGCCTCAAACCAGTCGGCAAGTTCACGCAAAAAATCTTCCGATAAAGTACTGATCAACTCTTCTGCCGATTCAAGCGCTACCTCCGGCTGCCCAAGAAACATCGCACCGTAGATTCTGAAATGATAATCATGGCATCGATAGACCGAGTAAAAATTATCGGCACCTTTGGCCTTGAGGAACTTTCTGTCAGCGACTATGGCCTGTTGATTACGAGAGACGACGTACTGGTAGTCCCCACAGAGCACATCAATATGAGTGGGCATATGGATCAAATGACCCGCATCTGGAACCAGAGACACCAGTGCATCTCCATGTCTTAGCGCGAGTTCCGGAGTACCGGACATTTCCATCAGATGAATGTACATATGCAACAGACCTGGATGGCGCCATGCACCCGATACTCGATCAAATACATCTTCCAACGCACTCTTCGCCTCTAAAGTGTCTGCTCCCTCAGCAGGCATACCAGTTGCCAAATCCCACAATGCCCAAGGTGTTCGATTCATCAACGCTTCAACGAACACAGTGCATACATCTAAATCATCACGATAGGCTGTATAGACTGCGCGCATAGCCTCAGCGAATGCATCATTCCAAGTCTCACAATGCTCAAAACTGGAATTGTCGGGGTAGCGCTGAACTAGTGCGTCAATTAAAGCCGACTCTACCGGTGATACATGGTCTGCGAGCGCGGCAGTAGTGGCTAAGGCCGATTGGGCACGCTGTAACGCTTCAGGCTTTTCATCCTCTTCAAAGGCGCCCCATGGCTTGTTGTAATTTGGACCTATGGCATAGGCGATTCCCCAATGGGCCATAGCACATTTTGGATCCGCTTCCAGCGCCTTTTCAAAGCAGACAATGGCTTCTTCGTGGTTATACCCGTAGGTCCAAATAAGCCCGCGATCAAACCAGATTTGAGCGTCGGAGGATGGTGTGGAAATTTTTCGCGAATAGTCGCCAAGGTTAAAATAATGCACAAGCATGCTCTCCTGAGTGGACACACGCTTACAAGCAATCAGGGCTTAGGAAATACCATACTTGTTCTGCCCCAGATACTCACAGAGCGTGCACCGAATACAGTGTAGGAGCACGATCATAATGCCATTGCCACACACAGAACACCCTCCGGAGGTATAGGAACCCCATCTTTGGAAGGTGTGGGCGGGCGACCTCCGGGGCGCCGCAAGCGGCTCACCACGCCTGAACATGGGGCTTTAGAACAAGCTTTTCAGCTTGTCTTTCACTTGATCCTTAGCCTTTGACTTTTGCTCTTCCAACGCTTCAGCGGCCTTAGCTTTTTCTGCTTCTAACTTTTGCTGCGCTTCCGCCTTCTTGGCTTCAAGCGCTGCTTCGGCTTCGGCTTTCTTGGCATTGAGCTCAGCCTCTGCCTGGGCCTTTAATTTTTCTGCTTCGGCGCGCGCCGCGGCTTCCGCCTGGCCTTTCAGGTTACTAGTGATGTTATCTTTCATTCCTTTCAAAATCACACCAGCAAAGTTTGCCGCCAACTCATCAAACGTTCCACGAATAGGTATTTCGAGCTTCACACCTTTTAACGCTTCCAAGTCCTTTCCGCCCTGGCCTTCGGAGGTACCCGTCACGAGCGTGGTGAGTGTGTAGTCGACATTCTCTTGCGGCAGATCAACCTGGCCAGCACCACCGACTCGCAATAGCGGAGAACGCATATCCAAATCATCAGAAGTCATGACACCATTGGTGAATGTTCCACTGACCGCTAATGAAGAAAAGTCAGTTTTCTGATTTGGCTCTTCTGCAGACAACTCGCCGCCGGTGAGAGCCGCCTTAGCGCGGCGGATTTGATAGCCTAAGTTCACACCATTGATGGAGCCGTCGGTGAAATCGGTGTTGAATGCGCCATTGAGTGCCGCTTTGATCGCATTAACGCTATTTCCGCCCGTGGTCAGATCCAGAGCCACATTGCCTTTACCCGACAGGAACGATTTCTCTTTCTGCAACAGATCGATGAGCAGAGGTTCCGCCTCGATGCCCGCCAGTGAAAAATTCGCCGCGTAGGCCGCCGCGTCACTACTGGCATCTAGTCCAGCAGTGGCATTGATTTGTCCTGAATATAGCTGAGCGGTGACATCATCGAGTGAAACCTTGCCACCTTTGGCATTAACCGGTATGACGATATCGGTGGTGGTCAGGTTACTCACCTTGACACTTCCTGCAGCAAATCGACCTTCAATATCCAACCCGCGAATTAAGTCATTGGGAAGTTCAATCGGCTCATCACCGGTCGTGGTCGATTCCGACGGGGCGTCGGTCTGTGTGACCTCTTCGCCTTCAGTTACAGGCGGCAGGTAACGATCAACATCAATCGCATCAAGATTAAAATCGAAACGCACCGGTGGTACAGCACCAGCAAACGACGGTACCGAGGCACTACCTGTGAAGGTGGTGTCGTCTAACGCAATGGTTAGCTCATTCAGGTTGGCGCTACCTGTGGTGGCATCTAATGCGAGTGACAGTTTGGCTTTGCTCAGAACGTCAGGATCCGCCGTTTCGGGAGCAGCGATACCTAATGTTTCCATCATCTCACGCGGGCTGAATTCATTGCTAGCTAATTGCCCAGTAACCGCGGCGGCATCGATAAAATTATTCACAGCGACATTGCCCGATAAAGACAGCCCCAGTGCATCCAATACCAGCTTATCGACGGTGATCGTTTGCGCGCCCATGTCGGTGTTTACGTCGGCAGCAATTTTCGCTTTCAATGCCTGATTGGGTAGCGCACTGCCTTTGGCATCGGCTTCAAGCGTGAATCCTGTGAGTGTATAGGCACCGTTTTCCAGATCGATCAGCAGTGTTCCGCCGCTATTCATATCCGCTGACAGATCCATACTGTTACTGGCTACGGTAAATTCCGTGGTGAAATCAAACGGCTGTTGCAGTTCGATGGCACCAGTGTTCAAGTTGAACTTCTCTAACTTGGCATCTAAGCCTGCTTGCTTATCCAACCAGGAGACGGCGGCATCCTTAATTTCAACGCCACCCACAGCCAGTGCGGCAATGGTTGCGCTGTTACCTTCGACTTCCGCTGTGGCACCTTCTTCGGTTTCTGTCGTGGTAGTGGATTCGCCTTGAACCAGATCATCCCAGTTGCTCACGCCAGATTCATCCACCTGCAAATCGAGTTGCAGGCCGTGGAGCTGAACAGTCTTGACGTTGACTTCTTTTCTTAGTAGCGGCAACAGCTCTACTTTGACATCCGCGCTGCCGATTTTGGCAAACGGCGTATCTCCGAAGCCCTCTGCATTAGCCAGCGACAACTCTCCGATAGAAATGCCTGCCCACGGAAACACCGAAGGGTTGAGATCTCCTGTGATGGTCAGGTCGCGTCCGGTGTGCTTTTTAGTTTGCTCTTGGATGGTGTCTTTGTAGTCGTTCCAATCGACTAAGTAGATCAACGCAGCGATACCAATTCCAACAACTAGCACAAGGGTGACTATACCGATTAGCAACCACTTGATGAATTTCATGGGGTGTTCTCCAACAGGGAGGTCAATTGTAGTGTAAGCAGGCGCGTTCAATTATTCCTGTAGAACAAGAATCAGATTCCACGCCAATCCCCTAGGTATCGGCCGAATAGTCCCCGGACTTGCCCCCGCTTTTCTGTAATAACCTGACATTATCGATAGTCATACCCCGATCCACCGCCTTACACATGTCATAAATTGTTAACAACGCGATTTGTACACCGGTGAGCGCCTCCATTTCGACACCGGTTTGAGCGTGAGTTTCGGCACGAACTTCGACGTGCACAGCCTTTTGAGCATCGTCGGTGACAAAATCGACCGACACTTTAGTCAAGCCAATAGGGTGACAAAGAGGGATCAATTCACCGGTGCGTTTGGTGGCCATGATGCCGGCCAGCCGGGCTATGCCCAAAACATCGCCCTTTTTATGGGTGCCAGCGCAGACCATCTCGTAGGTGCCTGGCAACATCCGGATGGTACCGCCACACACCGCCACTCGGTGGGTCACGGCTTTGTCGCCCACATCCACCATATGCGCCTCTCCAGAGGCATTGAAGTGGGTTAATTCAGACATCAGACTCCTCGACTATTAGCACTTTATCGGTATCATGTTACGTGGTAATGGCTTGAGTAACACCCATGACAATCAAAGTTAAGCTGTTTGGCAGCCTCAGAGAGCAAAACCCCAAAGCTGCCCGCGAATTGGACGCTGATAATCTTGCCAATCCTCAGGATGTCTGGGCAGCCGCTACGGACCAAGCCTCTATGCCAGAGCATATCGTCTGCGCCATAAATCATGAACACCGCGAATCGGATCATCCGGTAACCGATGGTGATGAAGTCGCGTTTTTTCCTCCGGTAACCGGCGGATAGCAAGTGCCTGTTCAACTCTTTGATACGCCCTTCGATCCGCTGGAGGAACAAGCGCAATTTGAGCGATCACTCTCGCAGGGAAGTTTTGGTGCCACAGCATCGTTTATTGGCACGATGCGCGACTTCAATGAAGGCGATGATGTCTCGGGTATGTATCTGGAACACTATCCCGGCATGACAGAAAAGCAGTTAGCCGACATCATTGAGGATGCGAAATCGCAATGGGACTTTATTGACGCACTCATTGTTCATCGCACCGGAGAGATCGAACCGGGACAACCAATAGTGCTAACGGTTGTCTGCTCTGCGCACCGAGCGGCGGCCTTTGATGCGTGCCGATATTTGATGGAAGCACTTAAGAGCCGAGCTCCATTTTGGAAAAAGGAACAACTAAGCGACGGTGGCAGCCGTTGGGTTGAGAAAAACACCCCAGGTTAGAGCTTATTCAGGTAGAGGTGCTGCGGGTACGCTACCGCCGCCGTTGTTATCGTCATCAGGAGTCTGTAGAACGGCGAACGGATAGTCATCATCCATCTCTTGCACAGGCTGTCCAAAGCGTCTTCTCAGCACCATCGCTTCCTGAGCAGTCAAGTTCGCCAAAACATCCGCCGAAGACTCCTGCACCGTTTGGATCATTGATTCTCTATTTCCCATTACGCTTGCTACCTCAGGTGAATGTACTGGGTGGCTTGCCCGCGCTGGACAAGCAGAAGTATCTCATCCGATCGGAACTCTGCCATCGCTTCTAGTTCCTCTACGGTTTCCACGATTTGCTGGTTTACAGATAATACGATGTCACCGGGTTGCAAACCCACGCGATCCACATCGCTGCCAGGCGCTACTGAATCAATTTCCACGTAGCCTCTCCCGCTGCGATCCGTTTTCTCAACAAATTCGACGCCGTCAAGTAGAGGGTTTATATACTGAAGCTCTTCGACAGTGGCTTCGATCTCGCGTGATTTGCCTTCGCGGATAATACTCAACCGTAGGCGCTGACCCAGCCGCACCAAACCGATACGGTTTTTCACTTCTGCAATATTTCGTACGCGTCGACCATCCACGGCGACGATGACATCACCCACTTGTAGCCCGGCTTTGTCCGCAGGAGATTCTTGTCGAATTTGCTGTATAACCACGCCATAACGCGTATCCACACCGAAGGCCGTGGCGAGCCTGGGTGTCAGTTCCTGCGCAGTGATACCTAAGGCGCCGCGTCTTACCACGCCGTACTCCACTAGCTGTTCTACAAGATCCAGTGCCATGTTGGATGGAATCGCGAAACCAATGCCAACGTTGCCACCACTGGGTCCAACGATCGCAGTGTTAATGCCGATAAGTTCGCCGTTTAAGTTAACCAACGCACCGCCACTGTTACCCGGATTGATTGACGCATCGGTTTGAATAAAATCTTCGAAGTCTTCGATGCCGAGCCCACTTCGGCCGAGCGCACTGACAATTCCGGACGTCACCGTTTGTCCAAGACCGAACGGGTTTCCGATAGCCACGCAGAAATCTCCCACTCGCAATTCTTCCGAATCAGCCCATTGCAATTCAGTTAATCCAGTGGCTTCCACCTGAATGACGGCGATATCCGCTTGCGGGTCCGACCCAACTAACTCAGCTTCAAGCTCACGTCCATCGCTTAGCGTTATGGTAATTTCCGCAGCGTTAGCGATGACGTGGCTGTTGGTGACGACCAAACCACGATCGGCGTCAACCACAACCCCTGAGCCCAGGCTTTGCGGAACCGGGTCCGACCCGACATCGGGCATACCAAAAAAACGCCGAAACAGCGGATCGTCCATCAGTGGATTGGCCTCGCGCATGGGTCCGCGAGTAGATATATTCACCACCGCAGGGGTTACCGATTCGAGCATTGGCGCCAGGCTGGGCAGAGGCGACTGCAACGCCTGTGCACCACCAGACAAAACCGATAAGCACGCACCGATTGCCAGGCAAATAAAAACGCCACCACTTCTGAGCCGAGTTGTAATCACTTGCAACACCCCTAGACCATTCACAGACGCCAACACCTTGTGTGGCGAAAAGCAACAACACGTTCGTTTTATTATACGACGGTCACCGTATGGTTATACGGCACAGATCACGGATGGAGGGTTTGTGTTGCACCACCCCAGGAGATGGGGTGGTGTTGAATTGAAGGGATACTGCAATGCAAAGACGCCACATTCCAGCTGTCGTGAGCTTAGCCGTTAGCCACTTTCGGCAATTCTTCGATTGAATCCACACCTGAGTCGTACTGATGATCTCCAGTGTGCACTTTAAATGCAGCTACCAAGGCATTGAGCCGCTGTGCGCGCTCATTTAAATTGCTACTAGCGGTCGTTGCTTGATCGACCAGCGATGAATTGTCTTGGGTGATCTCATCAATCTGAGTTAACGACTGATTAACACCTTCAATACCTTCTGACTGTTCCACTCCTGCAGAAGCAATATTACTCACCAACTCTTTTACCTCGGTGACAATATCCACAATCTCTTCCAGCACCGTCCCGGACTTATTGACCAAAAGGCTACTTTGTTCAACCCGCTTTTCACTGTCCTTGATCAAGTCCTTAATCTCTTTAGCTGCGTCAGAGCTACGGCCTGCCAGACCCCGAACTTCGCTGGCGACCACTGCAAACCCACGACCTTGTTCCCCTGCGCGGGCGGCTTCTACTGCAGCATTGAGAGCCAACAAGTTGGTTTGGAACGCAATCTCATCGATGACACCAATAATGTTAGTAATTTTTTTACTCGATTCGTCCAATTCACGCATCGCCTCGATGGCAGAACTGACCGTCTCACCACCTTCTTTGGCTTTGTCTGCAGCGCTAAGCACGATCTGATTTGCCTGCTTGGTATTGTTGGCGTTCTGACTAACGGCGGTGGTCATTTCTTCTAAGGACGCCGCCGTTTCTTCAACACTGGCTGCCTGCTGCTGAGTGCGTTGACTTAGATTTTCGTTACCGCCGGCGATATTTGCAGAATCGGTTTTAACATCATCCGCGAGCACTCGAATTTCACTTAAGGTGTGGTTTAACTTATGGAAGCAGTTGTTTACGTCTTGCTGGAGTTGAGCGAAATCGCCCTCATACTCACCTTCCATTCGTTGTGTCAGGTCGCCTTCCGATAATGCTTTGATGGCTGTAGACGTATTTTTCAGCACCGTTTCAACGGTATTACGGAGCTCATGTTGCGCTGTAATATCTGATGCGTACTTAACGACTTTGAACGGCTTGCCGTTTAAATCTAATATGGGATTGTAAGACGCTTGTATCCAGATATCGTTACCTTGCTTACCCACTCGATGAAATTCACCAGCCTCGTGCTGGCCTTTGCTTAAATTATCCCAAAACTTTTGATATTCAGCACCCTGGGCTATCTGCTCGGGCACAAAAATCCGATGATGCTTGCCTTTAACTTCCTCCAATCGATACCCTACTGCATCTAGAAAATTCTGATTAGCATCGAGAATGATGCCATCCAAAGAGAATTCAATAACTGCCTGTGATTTATTGATTGCCTCAATCTGACCACGATAATCTGAGCGCCGCAGTTTATGCTCGGTAATGTCGGATGCAAATTTAATGACCTTATAAGGCTTCCCAGCTTCATCTAGAATTGCATTATAGCTAGCGTGAATCCAAATTTCGGAACCATCCTTTGCCAGCCGCTGAAAATCCGTTTCAATGAACTCGCCAGCACGCAATTTTTCCCAATGCTTCACATAGGCATCACTGCGTTTTTCGGATTCAGTGACAAACATACTGTGATGTTTCCCCTGAATTTCGCTGAGTTCATAACCCATACAATGCAGGAAATTATCGTTGGCGGTGATGATCGTGCCGTCCAGTTCGAACTCGATAACGGCGTTAACTCGATGAATAGCATCGATCTTACTGATTAGTTCTTGATACTTTTGCCCACCAGGCATCTTGGTGCCATTTGGGGACTCACCTTTGAAGAGATTAGAAAGTCCAGTTTTCAACGCCAAACACTCCTTGTTTGCGAATAGCTTAGATGCAGGGGTTGCATCCGGTGGTTCGATCCGGCTTTCTGTGCCGAAATCCGTAAATTGCACAAATCTACAATGGCTTTGGCGGCAGCAGAGCGCGGATCTTTAGAGGCCTGTCACGATTTTTCCAAACTGGGCTAATTGGCTGTTGGTGGCTAGCTGGCACCATCCGATTGACTGGGATTTTTCACCCTTTTGGGTCGGCAGCCGGGCTTCGAGGCCGTTAAACCCTTGTGCATGGCGGTCTCCAGCGGTACTCACCAACAGCGGATTAGGTCAGTTCTCGCGCTGATTACCCCACCGCGACAGCGCCACACCCACCAGAATCAGCACTAGGGCGATGTAAGCATTCGGTGAAAGTCGCTCGGCTAAGAACACGGTGCCAAAAAGCACACCAAACACTGGCACCATAAAATTAATCTGGCTTAGAAACGATGCGCCCTGACGATCAATAATGACCAGAATTAACAGCGTGGCAATCGCGGTAGGCCCAATAGCCAGCATCACCACGGCACCGATGGCTGTTGCTGATGGCCGAACAGACCAAGGGGCCTCGATGAGCAACCACGGCAACAATAGCAGTACCGAGCTCAACATCAACGCAGCAATCATTGATTTTTTTGGCACGCTCAGCAGTTGCTTAGTAATGATGGCATTGATGGCGTAACAGACTGCCGCCAGCAAGATAGCCAATTGACGCAGCGTGTCATCACCGATTGAACGCAGCGCATCCCATCCCATTAAGACAATCACACCAGCGAGACCAAACAACACACCACACACTTTCCAACGATTCAACTTCTCGTCTTGAGTAAAAAACTGAGCAAGCACAATGGTTGTCAATGGCATGATCGCCATAAAGATCGCCGTCAAGCCCGCTTCAACCTTTATCTGACCCCAGCCGATGAGCCAAAACGGTATCGCATTACCGAATAACGCCGATGCGACAATAAAGAGCCACAAGCGCCCACTTTTTGGTAAATGCTCTCCTGCCATCCACATCAGGGGGTACAGGATCAACAAGGCGATAAATACGCGCAACCAAGCTAGCACCACTGGAGACAATTCTTGAACGGCGATACTGGTAAACATAAAACTGGAGCCAAATATGATGGCCAATCCAGTCAAGAGCGCGTAATCAGAGAGCCGAGGGGATGAAGTATTCAAGAGTAAACTACAGATGCCTTTTCAGAGGCTGGAGTGAGATGATGCGCGATTTCTGTCTCTCAGTCACGAATTCAGTTGGAGCAGTTGGGTTTTGGAGTAGTGCTGTTGCTATGGCTCGAACGCACAAGTCTGCCAGTATATGGCGCTTGAATTGACGTTCTCGATCTAGGCCGCGTCCGATCCAGACTCGGTGTGCTGCTTATTCAGATAACCCGTGAGCACTTCTGCTTCCGTATCGGTGAGCTGCAGACCTTTTTTCGACCGGCGCCAAAGAACATCCTCTGCCGTTTGTGCCCATTCGTGTTCAACCAGATAATCCACTTCTCGTTGATACAAAAGCCCACCAAAGTGTTGACCTAAATCGCTCATTGAAGCGCAGTCTTGCAAAAGCTGGTCAAGCCGAGTGCCATAGTTGCGTGCATAGTCGTACAACACGTCGGCATCCATCCATGGATAAACACGCTTTTGGTTAGCCACATATGCATCAAAATCTGATCCTGGAATGTCCCCACCCGGTAGAGGTGCAGATTCTGTCCAATCACCTTTTTGCATCGATAGATGCGCGCTCAGCATCTCCATGGCATGATCAGCGAGTTTTCGATAGGTGGTGATCTTGCCGCCATACACGGAAAGAATGGGCGCATTTTTTCGGGTATCTAAATCCAGTTTATAGTCGCGAGTTACTTTTGAAGCATTCGCTGATGCATCGTCATAAAGCGGTCGTACGCCTGAATAGGTCCAAACCACAGTCTCCGGATCGATACTTTTTTCAAAGTACTCACTGGCCGCTGCACATATATAGGCAACTTCGCTGTTGTCGATCTCAACCGCATCGGGCTCACCATCTATTTCCATGTCGGTAGTACCGAGCAGTGTGTAGTCTCCCTCATAGGGGACGGCAAAGATAATGCGGTTATCCGCATTTTGAAATATATACGTGTAAGGATGATCAAACAATTTAGGTACGACTATGTGGCTTCCCTTAACTAGGCGAGTCGCATAACGTGCGTCATGTTCTTCATCGAGGTCCAAGGTTTTTTCTACCCATGGACCGGAAGCATTGACGATAAGCCTAGCGGTCACCGAAGCCGTTTCACCCGTATTATTGTCGTTTGTGTGAACGGTCCAAAATCCGTCTTCGCGAACCAAATCTGTGACCTCAGAACGTACGCGTACTTCGCAACCTTTGAGTGCAGCATCCATCACATTCAATACCACCAAACGCGCATCCTGCACCCAACAGTCTGAATACTCAAAACCGTGGGTAAATTCTTTTTTCAGGGCTTGCCCAGAAACATGAGTGGTTAAATCCACGGAGTGGGACTTAGGCAGAATTTTTCGACCACCGATATGGTCGTACAAAAATAATCCTAAGCGAATCAGCCATCGGGGCCTGAGTGAACGATGGTGCGGCAGAATGAAACGCAGCGGCCATATAATATGCGGCGCTGCTTTTAAGAGTACTTCACGCTCTTGAAGCGCATGACGCACCAGCATAAAGTCGTAGTGTTCTAGATAACGTAGGCCGCCGTGAATAAGTTTCGTGCTGGCCGAAGACGTATGCTGCGCCAGATCCTCTTTTTCGTACAGTGCCACGGACAAACCGCGGCCAGCCGCATCTCTGGCAATGCCCGCACCATTGATCCCACCACCAATAACGAGAAGATCGTAGTCGCAGGTAGTTGTTGAAACATTACCGGTCATGTAGGTGCCCTCGGGGGCAGACAAATTTCCATTTCTTTCGGTATAACTTTTAACTTCTTACGAAATAAAGATTCCAGCGGGTTACCAAGATTCGGTAACCCACCGAAACCTCACTCACATCAACAGTAGATGTACATCAAAGACCCAGGTTCATTGAGCCCATTGCTTGATCAGCTCATCATAGGCAATGGTTTCGCCTTGAGGCTTTTCATTATCCAGCTTGGCTTTCGCACCACCTTTGCCGAGCCATTCAGACGCATCCTTAGGCTCATTCAAACGCGGACCACATCCACCGTAAACATTAGCGCCTTCATCCGCCGACTGCATACGAGACATGACCAAATCCATCTCTTCAGCCAATCTATCCATTGCTTCCTGGGCGGTAAAAGCACCGGAGTTTACATCACCGATTTGCTGCCACCAGATTTGTGCAAGCTTGGGATAGTCAGGAACATTGATGCCCGTTGGCGACCAACGCACTCGATCCGGCGAGCGGTAAAACTCTACCAAGCCGCCGAGCTTTGGCGCACGTTCGGAAAACGACTCATGACGAACTGAAGAATCCCGAATAAAGGTTAAACCCACGTGACTCTTCTTCACATCAACGGTCTTTGACACAGCAAACTGTGCATACAACCAAGCTGCCTTAGCACGCTCAACCGGTGTGGATTTCAAAATAGTCCAAGAACCTACATCCTGGTAACCCACCTTCTGACCCTCTTCCCAATAAGGCCCATGTGGTGAAGGTGCCATACGCCATAATGGATTGCCCTCATCATCGACGGTGTTATTGCCATCGGCTTTTGAGGCCACCATATCGGCGGTAAACGCGGTATACCAAAAAATCTGCTGCGCCACGTTACCTTGGCTCAGTGCAGGCAAGGACTGATAGAAATCATAGCTCGCAGCGCCAGGAGGTGCGTAGTTGCGTAGCCACTCATCCCATTTGCTAATTGCATAAACAGCCGCCGGACCATTGGCAGCTCCACCGCGACTTACCGAGGCTCCTGAAGGATTGCATGACCCTGCCTCCATACGAATTCCCCATTCATCGATGGGTATACCGTTAGGCTCACCAGGACTTCCGGCACCGGCCATCGATAACCAGGCATCTGTCATACGCCAGCCCAAATCTGGTGCTCGTTTGCCGTAATCCATATGACCGTAGATATCCACACCATCGATCTGTTTAACATCATTAGAGAAAAACTCTGCGATGTCTTCATAGGCAGACCAGTTAATCGGCACGCCCAAGTCATAGCCATATTTTTCTTTGAACGCAGTTTGCAGATCTTCACGATCAAACCAGTCTTTGCGGAACCAGTACAGGTTGGCGAACTGTTGATCCGGGAGCTGATAAAGATCACCGTCAGGGCCTGTGGTGAACTGGATGCCCATAAAATCGTCCAGATCAAGCGTTGGCAATGTGACATCAGCGCCTTCGCCTGCCATCCAATCGGTTAAGTTCACGGCGAGCTGTAGCCGAGAGTGCGTACCAATTAAATCGGAATCATTGACATAAGCATCATAAAGATTGCGGCCAGTTTGCATTTGGGTTTGCACCGCCTGCACCACTTCACCTTCTCCGAGAATTTGGTGATTTACCTTGATCCCAGTGATTTCTTCAAACGCTTTGGTTAATGTTTCCGATTCATACGAATGCGTCGGGATACCTTCCGATAGCACGTTTATCTCAAGACCCTTAAAAGGCTCTGAGGCTTTGATAAACCATTCCATTTCCGCCATTTGCTCGTCTTTACTGATCGCAGACGGTTGAAACTCTTCGTTAACCCACTTTTCTGCAGCGGCCATATCCGCTAACACCTGCCCTGATCCGGCAGTAAAAGCAGCGGCCACGAAAGTTGCCACTAGTTGTCGTTTCATTACTAATTACCCTCCCATTAAAAGATGTGCTTGTAGTCCACTATTTACTAGGGTCGATAACTGCATCCAAGCCCTGCAGTCGTACTGACCTTGTGTTGAATCAATAGATTCAACACGTTCACTCTCACACCCACCGAAAAACGGCAAGCGCAAAAATAACCGCAACCACCGATCCCCACCAAAGTGGAAAGTCGGTTAAACCTAGCCAGGCAACGTGTATGTAGGCGCTACCGAGCAACGAAATAAACAGTCGATCACCGCGTGTGGTGTCTAAGCCGAGAATTCCCAACCGAGGACTTCCTCCGGGTTTTAACAACTCCCATACGAACATGGTGACTAAACACACGGCGATAAATATAAAGAACGCTCCGGTGTGCCATGTCCAGGCCATCCACGCTAACGGCTGCATTGTTACACTCTCCCCAGGGCAAAACCCTTGGCAATGTATTTACGCACGAACCAGATAACGATCGCACCGGGCACAATGGTTAATGCACCAGCCGCAGCGAGCAAGCCCAGTTCATAGCCAGCGGTCGACGAGGTCCGCGTCATGATGGCCACGATGGGCTTTGCCGCCACTGAAGTCAGGTTCTTGGCCAGCAGCATTTCTACCCAGCTAAACATAAAGCAGAAAAAAGCGGTGACACCGATACCCGCTGCAATCAGCGGCATAAAAATCTTGACGAAAAAATGTGGGAATGAATAGCCATCAATATAGGCGGTTTCATCCACCTCTCGTGGCACTCCAGACATAAACCCTTCGAGTATCCAAACCGCCAGTGGTACATTGAATAAACAATGTGCGAGTGCGACGGCCAACGGTGTATCAAACAGGCTCATTGCAGAATACAGTTCGACAAACGGCAACACAAATACCGCCGGTGGTGCCATCCGATTCGACAGCAACCAAAAGAACAGGTGTTTATCACCCATGAAACGGTATCGAGAAAACGCATACGCAGCGGGTAGCGCTAATGACACGGAGATCACCGTATTCATCAACACATAGGTAATGGAGTTGATGTAGCCGTTATACCAGGTCGGGTCGGTGAAAATAGTTTTGTAGCTATCGAGCGTAAAATTTTGCGGATACCAGCTAAAACCCCCCAAAATTTCATTGGTGGTCTTAAAACTCATATTCAGCAGCCAGTAAATGGGCAGCATTAAAAACAGTATGTAGACAAAGACCACAAAAAACTTGGTGAGTTTCATGATTCTTCTCCGCGCATCATCGCGGTGTAGAACACCCAACACACCAGTAGCGTCATCAGGAAGTACAAGATACTCATAGCAGCAGCTATACCCAGATTAAATTCACCAATGGCTGCTTTCACCAAGTCGATAGAAAGAAACGTCGTTGAATTACCCGGACCACCGCCTGTTAGCACAAATGGTTCGGTGTAAATCATGAAAGAATCCATAAACCGCAACAGCAACGCGATGATCAATACGCGTTTCATTTTGGGTAATTGGATAAACCGAAACACCGACCACTTGCCAGCACCATCGATTTTGGCTGCTTGATAGTAGGCATCAGGAATCGATGATAGACCGGCATAAGCCAGTAGCACTACTAACGAAGTCCAATGCCACACATCCATTAACACAACAGTAAACCAGGCGGCGATCGGTTGTTGTGTATAGTTGTAATCAAACCCCAACCAGTTCAGACCAAATCCCAACAACCCAATGTCGGGCAGCGCAAATATATTCCACATAGCGCCGACGACATTCCACGGAATCAGCAATGGCAGCGCCATTAGCACTAGACACACCGACACCCAGGGCCCCTTTCTGGGCATCGCCAGTGCGATAGCCACACCTAAAGGTATTTCGATCAACAGAATGATGCCAGTGAATAAGAACTGCCGCCCTAACGCACCATGGAATCGCGAAGAGGAAAGTACCTCTTGATACCATTTAGTGCCCTCAAAGAAAAACACACCGGGGCTAAAGGTATCTTGCACCGAGTAATTGACCACCGTCATCAGTGGGATGATCGCGTTCATAGCGACAATTAACATCACCGGTAGAACGAGAAACCAGGCTTTTTGATTTACCGTTTTGGTTGTCATGCCACCACCTTCGATTGAGCGCTACCTTCCAAACGATGATCGTTGGCGTACACACTGCAACGAGTGGGATCACACACAATCGCCGGATCAAAGGTTGGTAGCGTTTCACCCTCAGGCACAATGATGTTCAACGGGTGTTCGCCTAGTAGAACTTTAGCGATCCGATGACGCCCAACATCGTCTACCGCCTCGATACTCACCGGCACCCCATACTCAGTGCCCTTGGCAAACCGAACAAATTCAGGCCTGACACCCAATTCCAACCGATCGCCTTTTGGTGGATCGTAGAACGATTCAAGTGCAATGCGGTGTCCGGCAACAAAGGCAGCGTTACCCTCCACACTACAGGGCAAAATATTCATACCCGGAGACCCGATAAAGTAGCCCACAAAGGTATGACTCGGCCGTTCAAAGAGCTCTTCAGGTGTGCCTATTTGCACCACTTCGCCTTCATACATCACGACCACTTTGTCGGCAAAGGTCAGCGCTTCGGTTTGATCGTGCGTGACATAAATCATCGTGTGATCAAAGCGTTGATGCAGCTCTTTGAGTTTAGTGCGCAGCTGCCATTTCATTTGCGGATCGATCACCGTCAATGGCTCATCAAACAGAATCGCGTTTACGTCATAACGAACCAAACCACGACCCAAGGAAATTTTTTGTTTTTCATCCGCGGTCAGGCCTTGCGCTCGTTGATCGGCCTTTGAAGTCAGTTCGAGTGTGTCCAGCATGTCTTTAACTCGCCGATCCACCTCAGAAGAATCCACCGAACGGTTCACTAATGGGAAGGCTAAGTTTTGGGCCACCGTCATGGTGTCGTAAATCACGGGAAACTGAAACACTTGAGCGATGTTGCGCTGCTCGGGCGTGCGTTCTGTAACATCCACTCCATCGAAATGAATACGCCCACGTGACGGTACCAACAATCCCGAGATGATATTAAGCAAGGTGGTTTTGCCGCACCCTGATGGCCCGAGCAACGCGTATGCGCCGCCGTCGTTCCACAGATAATCCATCGTTTTAAGCGCAAAATCGTCATCCGTTTTAGGGTTCGGATAATAAGAGTGCGCCAGTTGATCGAGTTTAATCTCCGCCATCGCTCAATCCCCACCCGGCGTTGGCGCTTGTATGAGCGCTTCTTCTTTATCGAACAAATACACCGTATCAGGATCGATGTGCAGCGTGATCGTATCGCCACTGTTCACGCGATGAATACCGTGAGTGAGTACTACCCAGCTGTTGCCACAGGCATTCACGTGGATAAAGGTTTCAGATCCCGTGATTTCGCTGGTGCCGACCGTCGCAGGAATTTCAACGCTGTGTCTGCTGGTGGCGCTTAATGACACATGGTGTGGGCGCAGTGCAGCAAAATACTGATCGTCCGGTAAGTTTTGTGTGTTCGCACTAACTTCACACAAACGTTGTTCTCCAATACGAATCTCAGGGCCAGCTTTATTCACCGCAGCCACATTAAACGGTGGATCTGAAAACGTTTGTGCAGTGGAGAGATTTACCGGCCGGTTATAGACATCAATCGTCTCACCAAACTGTGTCACCCGGCCTTCAGATAAGGTGGCGGTGCGACCACCTAACAACAACGCTTCTTGGGGTTCGGTGGTGGCGTACACGAAGATAGCGCCAGTTTCAGCAAAAATCCTGGGCAGCTCGACACGCAGCTCCTCACGCAGTTTGTAATCTAGATTGGCCAAGGGTTCATCAAGTAATACCAATTCCGCCCCTTTCACTAGAGCACGGGCAATGGCCGTTCTTTGCTGTTGACCACCTGATAAATTTAACGGAGTGCGATCCAGATAGGGGTCGAGTTTCAAAAGTTCTGCAGCCTCTCGAACCTTTTTGTCTAAAGTAGTTTTGTCCACTTTGGCTAAGCGCATCGGCGAGGCGATATTTTCGTAAACGGTGAGTCCGGGATAATTGATGAATTGTTGGTACACCATCGCCACATTGCGATTACGTACGGACGTGCCTAACACGCTGTTACCATCGATGGAGATGTCGCCGTCGGTGGGCTTATCCAACCCTGCCATCAATCGCATCAGGGTAGTTTTGCCCGACAGGGTCGGGCCCAACAATACATTAAGTGACCCGCGCTCAAACGCCAGTGACACATCGCTGATGTGATCCAAGCGCCCCACACGCTTACTGACATTACTAAGTTCGAGCATCGTTTCCCATTAAGTCACGAAATAACGGACTATGAATTAAACCAAAGAGACCCATCGTGATTAGCTAGAGCACACCAACAACCTTTGAGATAGCCATTGGCCGTTGTTAGGTAAACAACTTTTGGCACTACCTATCAACGTGCTTCGGTGAAACTAACGTTTGCGCTAGTCGTCAACAGTACTTAATGGATACTTCACTTGGGTCTAGAGTTTTTCAGCAGGCTCACGCCAGTCGTTTCTTATTCGTTATTGCTTGTGTTTTACTTTCAACAAAACAAACACCTAAATCTGTTCAGACACTTCAAAGGTCTGTTTCTTAGACAAACCCGAAAGCTTGCTGCCGATAATTTTCCAATCAGCTATCAGCTGAACTTACGATTTAGGTATTCAGAAGTTTTGTCTGCCTGTTTTCAGAAAAACACTAATTCGATCAAAAACGAAAGTCAACTGAAAAATTCAGGTGTTGTAACTGAGAAATCTAACGTGTGGTTTCGATTGTGCGGATATCGAAACTGCCCAACAGCTTTTTAAAATCAGTGGTCGGGCACCGATCGGTGACAAAGGAATGGATCTGCGAGATATGGCCGATACGCACAGGCGCCGTGCGTTCGTGCTTGCTGGAGTCGGCTGCCAGAATCACGTGCCTGGCATTGGATAATATCGCCTGGGAAACTTTGACTTCACGATAATCAAAATCGAGCAGTGCACCTTCTGAATCAATGGCCGAAGAGCCAATTACAGCGAAGTCCACTTTGAACTGATTGATAAAATCAACGGCCGCTTCGCCGACTATGCCGCCATCGGTTGACCGAACTTCCCCGGAGGCAATGATGACTTTATTGCTGCTATACGGGCGCATGAGCGACGCTACGTTGATATTGTTCGTAATCACCAGCAACTGGTGATGGTGCAGCAGCGCCTGTGCTACCGCTTCTGTCGTGGTCCCAATATTGACGAACAGCGAGGCATTGTCGGGGATGATTTCCGCCACGGCCCGCCCTATGGCCAGCTTCCGGTCGCTCGCCAGCATACGGCGAGCTTCATAGCTCATATTCTCAACACTGGACGCCAGCCGTGCGCCACCGTGCGTTCGAGTCAAAAGTCGATCGGCACACAATTGGTTCAGATCTTTGCGGATCGACTGAGGCGTTACAGAGAATTTCGCTACCAATTCTTCCACACTCACCACGCCAGTTAAGCGCGCCAGATCCAAGATGAGTTGTTGTCGTTCAGCGCCCAATGTGAAAATTCGAAGTTTCGTTTTATTATTTTCTATCATAAACGAAACAAAATCCGAAAGCCCCAAAAAGTCCCAGCTTGTTCGAATCCTGAATGTTGGTTACTGTGCCGGCTCAAGGCGATGGGGTGAGACTGGTATTTCGACTAGCCCCATTCAAACTGGGCTAATTGAGTGTTGGTGAGTGGCCCGGAGAGCCTGGTAACAGAAAGGTATTGAACCCGATTTCGCCGGCTGCCGGCATTGACGGCGCAGGAACCCAGTCGCACATTGACTCTGGGCATCACTCACCAACAGCGAATTAGGTCAGTTTGTTCGACTTCCAACATAGGTTTTTGTATGTCTGCACCATTACTACTGAGTATTGATCAAGGAACTACCAGTTCACGCGCCATGCTGTTTGAGAAAGATGGCAGTGCCTTTGCGACGTCTCAGCTCGAATTTACACAGCACTACCCTCAACCCGGTTGGGTAGAGCACGACCCAGAGGAAATCTGGAGCACCACATTGCAGGTGTGTCAGGAAGTACTCAGGAAGGCCGAATCAGCCAATCGATCTGTCGCCGCCATTGGCATCACCAATCAACGTGAAACCACATTGATTTGGGATCGGAACACGGGCAAAGCGATTCATCCTGCGATCGTCTGGCAGGATCGAAGAACCAGCGAGATTTGCAAACGTCTCAAGGACAGCGGCCGCGAAAATACGTTTACAACCAAAACTGGGCTGCTCCTCGATCCCTATTTCTCCGGGACCAAGGTCGGTTGGATTTTGGATAACGTTGAAGGTGCTCGAGCTCGCGCAGAGAAGGGTGAGCTGGCCTTCGGTACCGTTGATACGTTTTTAATATGGCGCCTCACAGGCGGCCAACAGCATGTGACCGACGCCACCAACGCTGGGCGTACTTTGATGTTCAATATCCATAACAACGCTTGGGATGATGAACTTTTAAGAGCGTTAAATGTACCAGTGGAGTTGCTGCCAGATGTAAAGGACTGCGCCGCCGACTTTGGTATCAGCTCTAAGGAAGTTCTAGGAATGGAGCTGCCCATAGCAGGCGTGGCTGGCGATCAGCACGCAGCGTCGATCGGTCAAGTCTGTTTTGAACAAGGAATGGTGAAAAGCACCTATGGTACCGGCTGCTTTGTGATGTTAAACACCGGAACCAACGCGATAGCATCAAAAAATAAAATGCTCACCACCATCGGGTATAGACTCGAAGGTAAAACTAGCTTCGCCCTCGAAGGCTCAATATTCATCGCTGGTGCTGCCGTTCAGTGGTTACGCGATGGGCTCGGCATTATCCAATCAGCCGAAGAAACCGAGAGCCTAGTGGCTGGCACCCAAGATAATCAGGGCGTGTATCTGGTGCCCGCATTTACCGGTCTAGGTGCGCCGCACTGGGACCCAGATGCCAGAGGCGCTATTTTTGGTCTCACCAGAGATTCGGGTCCCGCTGCGATTACCCGAGCCGCACTGGAATCAGTGTGTTACCAAACGGTCGATTTGTTTGCTGCGATGAAAAACGATGGCGCTCAACTGTCAACGGTCCGCGTAGACGGCGGTATGATCAAAAACAATTGGCTGAGTCAATATCTAACAGATATGCTCAATATTCCAGTTCAGCGGCCTCAACAAACTGAAACCACAGCGCTCGGTGCTGCCTACTTGGCTGGCTTACAAACAGGCGTATACACATCGAAAGATGATTTAGTCCGTAACTGGGAACAAGAACGGGAGTTTACTCCTAACATGGCAGATGCTACTAGAGAGCAGCTTATAGCGGGATGGCAGGATGCTGTTGGCAGGACGCGAACGAGTTGACCATTCACAGCCGCATGGACATCACCGATTGGGTGATGCTTGCGACGCTATCAGTATTGTGGGGTGGCTCCTTTTTCTTTATCGGAGTTGCAGTTAAAGACCTGCCTCCACTGAGTATCGTTCTGCTACGAGTCGGCCTCGCTGCAATAGTGCTATGGATTGTACTTGCGGTCTGGAAGATTTCATTTCCCCTAACAAAACCTGTCATGACCGCCTGCTTGACGATGGGCTTTTTAAATAATGTGGTGCCTTTTACGCTAATAGTGTGGGGGCAAACCCATATATCTTCATCACTGGCATCCATACTAAATGCCTCGACACCACTGTTCTCATTGCTACTCGCCTCGCGCTACTTACACGATGAACCGATGCAGCTACACAAGTTGATCGGGGTGGTTATCGGGTTTTTCGGAGTTGCCATTATGTTGTTACCGCGGATGGCCTCGGGTATAGACACTACAGTGTTAGGTATGTTGGCCATTGTTGGCGCGGCATTTAGCTATGGGATCGCCAGTGTATTTGGTCGACGTTTTGCCAAGCTGCAGGTCAGTCCCATCGCGACCGCCACCGGTCAACTATCTGCTTCCTCCTTACTATTGTTGCCGTTGGTGTTAGTGGTGGATCAACCTTGGAATATACATTGGCCATCCACTGCCACTGTGGCAAGTATTGTTGCGCTGGCAACCTTCAGTACCGCACTCGCTTATATATTATTTTTTCGTATTCTGAAATCAGCTGGCGCAGTTAACATTGCTCTAGTGACCTTATTATTACCGGTCACAGCGATACTGTTAGGGAGCGTATTTCTGGGTGATACGCTGAACCGCTTGCAGATTCTCGGTATGGCATTTATCGCTGTAGGATTGCTCGTCGTCGATGGCCGACTACTTCCGCTGAGATCGAACCCCCACCACTAGATTCAGAGCTAACACCACAGCTTGATTCAGAACCTGGACTAATCCTTGACCCGTTCCTTGACCCGTTCCTTGACCCGTTCCTTGACCCGTTCCTTGACTCACTCCTTGACTCACTCCTTGACTCACTCCTTGACTCACTCCTTGACTCACTCCTTGACCCACTCCTTGACCCACTCCTTGACCCACTCCTTGACCCACTCCTTGACCCACTCCTTGACCCACTCCTTGACCCACTCCTTGAACATCAGCCAGATGCAGAGAACCGAACACAAATTTGTTTGTATAAGAGCTCACGAATAGCTTGCGTGTCGTACGGACACAGATCATTAGAGTATTTATTCGCTTAAGGGAGGTATAGATTTAAAAGCTACAAAAGCGTTGAGATTAAATTCGAGACCGGGCCGCCTGTCTGCGCTTTTTACGCTTCTCTTCTAACGATTCCTTGTAGCGCCTTTGCTGTTTGAGCAATTCACTAAAGGCGATGGCAAATAGTAT
>JAHQVR010000152.1 GCA_019634245.1 Gammaproteobacteria bacterium | reverse complement strand
GCAGAAACATTGGCCAGCATGCTCAAGGTGGAGTCTGTGTCCGCTGACGCCGATTTTTTCAATGACCTTGGCGCCGACTCATTGATAATGGCCCGTTATCTTGGCGCGGTCCGACGCAAGCTAAAACAGAAAAAAGCGTCAATGATTCTAGTGTATGAAAATCCCTCGGTCATTGCACTTGCCTCCGCATTGCGTGCAAAAGCTGACGATAAAGGTGCTTTAAATACCACGCAACCTGCAATTAATGAGACCACTACTGACCTTCAGGCCGAGCCTGATAAAGAATCTGCACCACCAATTGCTGACAACGAAATCGACGACAGTTATTGCCCTGAACATCAGCTCGAAAATTGGGTAGCGTCTCGCGCGCAGCATATTTTTTGCGGAACCATGCAGATTGCCTATATGTTCGTGGTGGCGGTTATTTTCTCAACGCTAACAATAGCTTTGTTGCGTTGGCTGCTGGCAGGACAATCCTGGACCGACATATATTTGCGCTCTGTGGGCTCAAGCGTTGTGATGTTTGTTGCCCTGGTTGCATTCGGTATCGCTGTTAAGTGGGTTGCTGTTGGACGCTTTACACAAAAAGAGATACCGCTTTGGTCGGCTGAATACTTGCGTTTCTGGATTGCAAAAACGGCAATACGCGCTAACCCAATGATCGCGTTTGTCGGCACTCCGTTTTACAGCTATTACTTAAGATTGTTGGGTGCCAAGATTGGCAAAGGCACGCTTATTTATGCACCGGCACCGGTATGTACTGATCTTATATCGGTTGGCGATAACACGCTTATTCGCCAAGACTCAATCTTTAATGGTTACACGGTACATCGTGGCTGGGTTCGTACTGGCTACGTTCAGATCGGAGATGGCGCGTACATTGGCGAACAAACGGTTCTCGATATCAACTCCAGTGTTGGTAATGATAGTCAACTGGGCAATTCCTCATGTTTGCAAGAGGGCCAAAGCGTGCCTGAAGGTGAAATCTGGCATGGAACACCGGCTCGCAAAACCACTGTAAATTACGATCGAATACCGAAGCTAGATATTTCGCGATGGGCGGGTGAGATTTACACCGGCGGCTTCATGCTCAGCGGATTTCTGCTAACAGGGCCGGTTATATTCGTCATTGCCTATCTGTTGTTCACATCTTTGCCATCTTCAGCAATGGGCTCGTTCTCCTCAATTAGCCTTGCGCTGGTTCCGGCCCTAATGCTTGCTCTTTATATTGGCGGTATAGTTGTTGCGATGCTCAACGTAGTGATCATGCCGAAACTCTACAATTTATTTTTTAAACCCGAAAAGGTACACCGTCTCTTTAGCTTTCAATATTGGTTAGCACAGTCCATAAACCGTACGAGCAATTCGATCTTTCTGCATTCGTTGTGGGGTGACAGTTCGATGATAATGCCGTACTTTAGAGCAGTTGGATACGATCTATCCACCGCCACGCAAAATGGCTCGAACTTTGGTGTTGAACAAATTCACCACTCACCATTCCTGTGTAAATTTAATCGCAACACATTGGTATCCGACGGGCTTTATATGCTCAATATGGACATGTCTACCAGTGCGTTTCGAATGAGCAAAATCGAGGTGCCGGCAGATGCCTATCTCGGCAACGACTTAAGGTACCCCGTTGGTGCGAAAGTAGGCACTGACTGTATGATCGCAACCAAAGCCATGTTGCCGATCGAAGGTAAGGTACATGAAGGAGTAGGAATTCTTGGTTCTCCACCGATTGAAATTCCAAGATCAGTAGCGCGTGACGGACGATTTGATCATTATAAAAAACCCGGTGTGTTTGAAAGCCGTCTTGCCATGAAGTTAAAATCCAACGTGATTACACTGGGTTTATTTATGCTTCGCGCTTACACCGCCATGGTTGTCATCGCTCTGGCTATTGCTGCGATAGCCAATGCACTGATCAACGGCCCCTTGCCTTCGTCAATTACGCTCGGTCTCATTGCTGGCGCGATGGGGATGTTCTCACTGTTCTTTATCTCTCTTTACAATATTGCCTGGGAGAGGGCAGTAGTGAAGTTGTATCCCGTTAAGCCTTTGGTCTGTTCACTGTACGAGAGACCTTTCTGGAATCATGAGCGTTTCTGGAAAATGAATATCAATCTTATTTTAGAGACATTTAACGGAACACCTTTAAAGCCGCTAATGCTAAGACTGCAGGGCGCAAAGGTTGGCAAAATGGTGTTTGACAATGGCGCTGGTATTACCGAGCCATCCACAGTCGAAATTGGCGACTACGCTTGCATGAATTTTGGCTCGGCAGTGCAAGGGCATTCGCTTGAAGATGGAACTTTTAAATCCGACAGCATAAAAATTGGCAGAAAATGCACCATTGGTGTGAGCGGCTTTGTACACTACGGCACCGTGATTGGCGACGACGCCGTGCTCGAAGCGCATTGCTTTTTGATGAAAGGTTCAATGGTTGGTAGTGGCGAGCGATGGGGTGGCAACCCTGCGCAACCTATCAGCGAAACAGTTGAAGTGAGTGATACAATTGTTAAAATTGATACGGTCGTTGCACCTGTCGCTAAGGTTGCTAAGGTTGCGGCAATGGCGGATTAACACAATGTACGTATTCGGTCAAAAAACAACCAGCAGAACAGAATCATTTTTAAAGTAAGACAGTGGAGTAATGACTATGGAACTTGAAGTAGTTCGTGATATATCCGAACAAGAATTTGTTGATGAATATGTTGCCAAAAATAAGCCGGTTGTTGTCGATGGCATCCCTTTCGAACCATCGAATTGGACACCGGAAGCGGTTAAAAAAAATATCGGTGATCTAACCACGCAAATCTACGGATCACTATTCGACCTTGAGAACATCGCGTCATTGGAAGAGTATTTTGATGACTACTTTGGTAATACAGAAGCGGGTTACCCAGAGGATGTGCCTTATGTGAGATGGTATAACCAGCTTAAGGACGTGGATTTTGTCTGGGGCGACGAAGCATTTGAAGGGTTGCAATCCAGCTGGACAAAGCCTGATTGTATGCCGTCTTCAGATTTGCTGGTGCCTGTGTCATCAAGCGAAAGTAAAGACCCGGTAACTGATAACTTCCCGTATCGCGGAATTCTTGTATCAGCCCGCGGCGCACGTACACGTATGCACCGCGATCCCTTTTGCTCAGACGCCATTGTGGCTCAATTTCACGGCGCCAAAGAGGCACTACTCTACCATCCAGATCGTACTGAAGAGCTGACATTGAAAGCAGAAGACAGCTCATTTGGCGGCTTCATTGACGTGCGCGAAGATGACTTGAGCAAGGCGTCTGTAGAACCTACTTATTCTGGTGTAATACGACCTGGACAAATGATCTACATACCACACGGTTGGTTGCATGATGTTATATCGATTGAAGACTCAATTTCGATAACCTGGAATTTTGTGCATAAGCACGGCTCCAAAGAGTTTGTTGAATACTTGAAGAACGACCCAACCAGCGATAGTGAGTTTGAAGTGTTGCAATACTTCTACGAGACTGCCGGGCATCCTAAGCTCTCGCCAGATCAAATTCTCTCGTTGGTTGCGTAGTACACTGATTTGATGCGTAGTACACTGATTGATATTGCGTTCTAAGCAGTTGGAAATTGCAATTCAAAGGAACCGAGAACACTAGCTGTGAAGAAATACAAGTTACGCGCCCTGATTGTGGCTGTTGCCTTTGCCGCCACAATTTGTAGTGCTCGGGCTACATGGGCGCAAGTTAAAGCCGAATCATGGGGTCCAGTTGCAACCATGCAAGACCCAGGTGAAAATTGGTTTCTTAGTTATGGCTCGGGCGCAACACGAATATTTAATGCAGCTGCCGGTGAAATGCTTGGCCTGGTGCATTATTCGGAATACACGCCGGCCATTCAGCCCCACTTCGGTCGCAAAGAGTTCTACACCACCAATATATTCTATTCACGGAACACATACGGTGAGCGTACCGATCGGTTTATTATCCATGATTTTGAAAATTTAGCACCGGTAGCTGAAATCGAGATACCGCAAAAATCAATGATCAACGGTAATCCGAATTATATCGGATTAATGAGTGGCGAAAACCATGTTGTTAGTATGAACATGACACCCGCCCAATCGGTTACTGTTGTCGACGTTGAAAAAAGACAGTTTGTTGGTGAAATCTCTATTGCCGGTTGTGCGCTAATTCTGCCTGTGGAAGACAACGCATTTCTTACTATATGTGGCGATGGTTCGGTAATGCTGGTTGGCCTTGATGAGCAGGGCAAGGAAGCTTATCGTGTTCGCAGTGATAAGTTTTTTGATGTGCAAACCGACCCCGTGTATGACGTACCAGAACCCACAGCTGACGGATGGTTGCTAATGACCTTTGGTGGTGTGGTGTTTGAAATCTCTGTTGACGATAAAGTTATCGAAATTGGTGAACCATGGTCACTGATTGATGAGGAAGAACGTTTGGAAGAAGGTTGGTGGCCTGGCGGTGGGCAGCTCGTCGCGATTCACAAAGACCTGGGTTTGCTGTATGTCCTAATGCATCCTGCTGGTGACATAAACACACAATACGATTCGGGTAATTTTATCTGGATTTTCAACATTGAGACGGAACTGCAGATTGGCGAGATAGAGCTTTTAATTCCAGCAGAAAACATGATGGTAACTCAGGAAGATGAACCATTACTGATAGTTGGAAACGATGAAGGTCAAACACTGGTATACGACGCGTTGAAGTTTACCCTTCAGCGATCTATACCCGACGCCAGCGGTTCGAGTTTTGTGGATTTTTAATGGCCATAGACCCCCTCATCATAAAGTTAATTTCAGTCGGTTTTGGTGCCATGCTGGTGCTAGCGGCGCTGCACAAATTCACAAGCATTTCCGGGTTTCGAGTAATTTTGATTGAGTATCAAATCTTGCCGGATAAACTGGTTCCTCTTACATCTTATCTTATTCCCAGTTTTGAACTAGTGCTTGGCGCTGCCTGGATACTAAGTATTTATTTTAACGGACTTACAGCGTTCGGTACGGCAATCTTATTGTTCGTATACGCCGTCGCAATGGGAATCAATATCAAGCGTGGCCGTGTGCACTTCGATTGTGGTTGTAGTTTTGGCGGCTCTGCTAAGGCAGGGCCGATTCTGTCAATAGGACACATTGTCCGAAATATCATTCTCATCGCTGGCGCGCTCATAACCTTATTGCCTGTCACAGAAAGAGCTATTGGATTGAGTGATTTTCTGGTGCTGCTGGCGACGATCTTAACTATCGCTTTTCTACTTGGTTCAATTAATCAGTTACTTGCGAATCGTGCGGCAATTAGTGTTTGGAGAAAGGCAAATGACTGAGTTAATTCTGATCTCCAACGCCATCCTCTGGTGCATAGTTATTGTGCTGGCACTGGTCGTGTTAGCACTGGCTCGGCAAGTAGGTGTGTTACACGAACGTGTGGCTCCAGCGGGTGCACTGCAGCCGACCACGGGTCCAAAAATTGGCGAACTGACTCAGGCCATGGAGTTACAGGATTTAACTGGTCAACCCATAGTCATTGGTGGACCGAATCCATCAGAAAAAAACAGTTTGATTATGTTTATCTCGCCAACTTGCCCAGTGTGTAAGTCGCTGGTTCCTACAGCAAAATCACTGGCAAGCAGTGAGAAGAACCTGGACCTTATATTTGCCAGTGACGGTGATAAAATTGAGCAACATCAAGCGTACGCGAAAGACCTTCAGCTTGAACACCATCCGTATGTTTTGTCGCAAAAACTTGGTATGAACTTCGAAGTCAGTAAATTGCCTTTTGCTGTGTTGCTTAGTGCTGACGGTACACTGAAAAGCAAGGGACTAGTAAATACTCGTGAACACCTTGACAGTCTTCTTGAAGCCATGGATACCGGGGTAGCAACATTGCAAGATTATGTGAGTCTTGTCCACAGTAATCAAAGTAGCCGATAACCAATCAGACATGAACAAGAATATTTTAGACAGAAGCTACTACTGGGTGGATAAGGCTACAAAGGATTACACCTTAAAACTGGCACGACAACTCTCTCGCAGGCATTTTTTATCAAAGCTGGGTGGCTTATTGGTCGGTGCGGCGGCCCTGCCCTTGCTGCCAGTCTCGCGCGCGTTTTCACAAGAGAGCCTTTCAGAGATCGGGGATGATCAGAGTTGCGACTACTGGCGTTACTGTTCTATGGGCGGTAGCTTGTGCACTTGCTGTGGTGGAACTAACACCTCCTGCCCGCCTGGCTCAGAACCCTCCCCTGTATCATGGGTAGGTACTTGTAATAATCCCGCTGATGATCGTGACTACCTAATTTCCTACAACGACTGTTGTGGTAAATCAGATTGTAACCGCTGCGACTGCGAAAGTTATGAAGGTGATAAGCCGGTATATTACCCGGCTAACTCACTGAGTGTCGTATGGTGTTTTGGCACCAAGTCACGTTCTTATCATTGCACCGTTGCGATGGTTCTTGATGAGGCACCATCAGACTAATGAAACGTTGTTTGATTATTATTGTTTT
>JAHQVR010000151.1 GCA_019634245.1 Gammaproteobacteria bacterium | reverse complement strand
TGGTCGACGCCGCCTCATCCTCTGGCGTGCAAGCCAATAAAAATAGACTAAAGGCTGAAATTGCAACCTTGGTGAGCTTGATACCCATAATGTCTTCTTCTTTTTATTATTGTTTTTTTAGAATTCAGTGCTTCGAGAATCTAGCGTTCCCGTTAGCCTGCCAGCGCAATGTAAGCAATTGGCGACAATCAATCCGTACACGCATCACAGTTTGCCTATGAAATAGCGCACAGCGTGAGCTCGCTCACTCAGATTTTCTGAACCAATCCACCAAATATAGTTTGTGTCTTAACTATCAACTATCCCGGTAGATCAATTTTTTAAGCGCTGTTTTTAAACCCATTATTTCACTCTGCGACAGACTAAGGGTGAGTGATTTTTCATATGACTGTGCGGATTTCGAAAGCTCCCGATACACCTGCAGCCCGGCTTTAGTCAGTGCTAGATACTCAACCCGTCGATCCGTTGGACTCAGTCTGCGGTTTAGAAAACGTTTGTCTTCTAGAGCCTGAACGGCACGGCTGATTTTCGTTTTGTGTAAACGAGCCCGCTCAACAATTTCAGTTGCGGTTAATTCACCATATTTGCCCAGATGGAATAACACTCGCCATTCGGTTCGGAGCATGTTGTACCGGCCCTTGTAGTTCTCTTGAAATTCCAAACTGGTTTGCTCGGCAGCCAGATTGAGCAGATAGGGCAAAAATAGAGAAATATCGAAGTTCTTGTCAGAAGACATGCATCCATCACTTGTTAGTTACAAAAGTAACCTTTAGGATTGTATCAATGTTGGACGAGGAGCATGTGGCTTGAAAAACAAATCAGAAATGGGCACGGCGGGGTTTGACGATTCCGGCATCACCGCAGCATATATGCCCGGCTTTGGCAACGATTTTGAAACGGAAGCTCTTCCTAATGCGCTCCCTCAAGGTATGAACAGTCCGCAAAGGTGTGCGTACGGACTGTATGCTGAACAACTTTCTGGCACACCCTTTACAGCCCCTCGTGGCCAAAATGAACGCAGCTGGTGCTATCGCATTCGACCTTCGGTAAAACACACCAGTCGGTTTGAAAAAATCTCGATGCCCTACTGGAAGACCGCCCCTCACCTCTTGCCAGATGTCATCAGCTTAGGCCAGTATCGCTGGGACCCGATACCACATTCCAAAGAGCGTTTAACCTTCGTCTCTGGCATGCGAACTATATCCACGGCCGGCGATGTTAATACACAAACAGGTATGGCCTCTCACGTCTATCTCGTCAACGACTCTATGGAGCATTCATACTTCTACTCAGCGGACAGCGAATTGTTGGTCGTACCCCAGCAGGGTCGGTTGCGATTCTGTACTGAGCTAGGAGTAATCGATTTAGCTCCTAGAGAAATCGCGATTCTTCCCAGAGGATTGGTGTATCGCGTAGAGGTCTTAGAAGGTCCAGCGCGTGGATTTGTGTGCGAAAACTACGGTCAAAAGTTCGATCTGCCGAACCGTGGCCCTATCGGTGCAAATTGCTTAGCCAACCCACGAGATTTTAAAACGCCGATAGCCCACTTTGAAGACACTACTGATCCTTCAATCGTAACAGTCAAATGGTGTGGAGAATTTCATCAGTGTGAGATCAATCATTCGCCGCTTGATGTGGTTGCTTGGCATGGAAACTATGCACCCTGCAAATATGATCTGTCCACGTTTAGTCCTGTGGGTGCACTGCTATTTGACCACCCAGATCCATCGATCTTCACTGTACTAACAGCGCCGTCCGGCATCGAAGGTACTGCCAATATTGATTTTGTGTTGTTCAGAGAACGATGGTCAGTCGCGGAAAACACCTTCCGTCCACCCTGGTATCACAAAAATATCATGTCAGAGCTCATGGGTAATATATATGGAATCTACGACGCGAAGCCTGAAGGGTTTGTTCCAGGAGGCCTGAGTTTACACAACATGATGCTGCCCCATGGTCCAGATACTGAAGCTTTTGAAAGCGCCTCTTTAGCCAATCTAAAGACCCATAAACTGGACAATACGATGTCCTTTATGTTCGAGACTCGATTTCCACAACACCTGACTAATTTTGCTGCCAAGGAGGCGCCACTGCAAGAGACATATCAGGACTGCTGGGATAGTCTGGAGAAGAAATTTAACGGCTCTCCAGATGGAAATTGGTCATAATCACTCTCACTACCCAAACAGAAAAGCCAACGTGAAATTTGCAACACTAAAAAACGATACTCGAGATGGCACCTTAGTACTGGTCAACCGCAGATTGTCTCACTATGTCAGCGTCAGCGACATAGCACCCACTCTACAAGCGGCAATCGATGATTGGGCGGATCTACAACCAGTCCTCTCCGAACGCTATGCCCAACTTGAAAACGGCGACTTAGATACGCAGGAATTTAATCAAACAGAAGCTCTCTCACCCCTTCCTCGCGCTTTCCAATGGGCTGATGGCTCAGCTTATGTTAACCACGTGGAGTTAGTTCGAAAGGCGCGTAATGCAGAAATGCCCGCAAGTTTTTGGACGGATCCACTGATGTACCAGGGCGGGTCCGATACGTTCTTGGCCCCAAGAGACCCCATCGTCATCCCCGATGAGGCTTTTGGCATCGATATGGAGGCCGAGATTGCCATAATCGTTGATGATGTTCCGATGGGAATCTCACCCGAGGATGCGGCGGGAAAAATACGGCTGATCATGCTGGTGAATGACGTATCTCTGCGCGGTTTGATACCCGCAGAACTGGGTAAGGGCTTCGGCTTCTTTCAATCTAAACCTTCATCAGCGTTTTCTCCCTGTGCGCTAACCCCAGATGAGCTAGGCGATGCTTGGGATGGGAAGCGGCTCCACCTACCGTTGCGAGTGGACTACAACGGCAAACCATTTGGTAGAGCCAATGCCGGTATTGATATGACTTTTGACTTTGGCGAACTCATCGCGCACGCCGCAAAAACGAGAAAACTCGGCGCCGGTGCCATCATTGGATCTGGCACTGTCTCAAACAAAATGGACGGAGAGCCGGGCAAACCGATAGATCAAGGAGGCGTTGGGTATTCCTGTATTGCCGAGATCCGTATGATCGAAACCATCAACTCTGGAAAACCCAGCACGCCGTTCATGTCATTTGGGGATACAGTAAAAATTCATGCTGAGAATAAACAGGGACAAGATTTATTCGGAACCATTGAACAAGTAGTGGAGAAATACCATGGCTAAAGCATTTGCCTCTCAAGGGGATTTGGCGGAAAAGAAAATTTCTTTCACTGACTTGGGCAATGACTTGTGGGCCTTCACCGCCGAAGGAGATCCAAACACGGGTGTGATCATTGGCGAAGAGAGCGTCATGATTATCGATGCACAGGCAACGCCTCGCTTGGCAGAAAAAGTGGTTGAAAAGATTCGTAGTGTTACCGACAAACCCATATCGCATGTTGTGCTTAGTCACTACCATGCTGTACGTGTGCTGGGAGCTTCCGCGTACAACGCTAATGAAATCATCATGAGCGAAAAAGCGCGAGCTATGGTGGTGGAGCGCGGTCAGGAAGATTGGGATAGTGAGTTCGAACGGTTTCCTCGATTGTTTCAGGGCCACGAATCCATCCCAGGGCTTACCTGGCCAACAACCACATTCAATGATCGATTGAGTGTTTATCTGGGCAAGCGCCGAGTGGATCTTATGTTCTTAGGGCGCGCGCATACCGCCGGAGACATCGTAGCCTATGTGCCAGATGCAAATGTGATGTTTACTGGAGACATCGTCGAGTATAAATCAGCCTGCTATTGCGGCGATGGCCACTTCCACGATTGGCCTGACACACTGGAAGCGATTCGTTCTTGGAACGTTGATGCAATCGCACCAGGTCGGGGTGATGCACTGGTGGGCAAAGACAGAGTAAACGAAGCCATTGAACTCACCGCTGATTTTGTTGCTTCAACCTATGAACCAGTTGCACGAGTAGCGATGGGTGGTGGCAGTTTAAAAGACGCCTGGGATGCTTGCCGCGCATCTTGTGATGCGAAGTTTTCTGACTATGCCATCTACGAGCACTGCCTGCCATTCAACGTTGCCAGAGCTTATGACGAGGCCAGAGACATCGACACTCCTCGAATTTGGACCGCGCAGCGGGATAAAGAAATGTGGGAAGCACTACAGAGTTAACACCTGTTGTGAGTCGCTACAACTACCAACCATTCGATGTACACAAGCCACCCGAGTTGGGTGGCGAGGGCTCAGCTCCTAACTGCTATCCAGTAGCTATTATTGGGGCAGGTCCGGTAGGTTTGACTGCTGCCCTGGATTTGGCCACTCGCGGCATCCCTACAGTTGTGCTGGATGACAACAATGTGGTTTCCCTTGGCTCTCGCGCTATTTGCTGGTCGAAGAGAACGCTGGAGATTTTTGATCGGCTCGGCGTTGGTGAGCGCATGCTGAATAAAGGGGTCACTTGGAAAACGGGCCGACTCTTCCATAAAGATGATGAGGTGTATCACTTCGATTTGCTGCCCGAGCCAGGACATAAATATCCGGCCTTTATCAATCTACAACAGTATTATGTTGAGCAGTATTTGATTGAGCGTTGCCAAGAGTTTTCCGACCTTATCGACCTAAGGTTTAAAAATACTGTCACTGCTCATACCAGCCATTCGAATCACGCCTCACTCAGCGTGCAAACACCGTTCGGCAGCTACACACTCAAGGCCAACTATGTACTAGCCTGTGATGGCGCGGGCTCTGCTACTCGTAAACGCCTGGATCTACCGTTTACCGGGCAGACATTTGATGAGCATTTTCTGATTGCCGATGTAGAAATGCACACTAGCCCATTCAAAACTGACACACCGGAGCGTTGGTTCTGGTTCGAGCCGAGCTTTCATCCTGGTCAGTCAGCTCTACTACATAAACAACCAGACAACATTTACCGCATAGACCTTCAGCTTGGACCTGAGAGCGATCCAAAAGTTGAGGCCGACGAGCAACGGGTTAAGCCACGTATCAAGGCCATGGTCGGAGATACACCGTTTACATTCGATTGGTTGAGTGTTTACCGTTTCAGCTGTGCAAAATTGGATAATTTCATCCATGAACGAATCATTTTTGTAGGAGATAGCGCACATGTGGTTTCACCATTTGGGGCCCGTGGTGGCAACGGTGGCATTCAGGATGTTGATAACCTCTGTTGGAAATTAGCTCTCGTACTAAAGGGTAAATCCCCAGAAAGCCTGTTAGAAACCTATAACGAGGAAAGAAATCATGGTGCGGCTGAAAATATTCAAAATTCAGCCAGAGCCACCAACTTCATGACACCAAAATCTTCGATTGAATATCTTTTTAGAAACGAAGTTCTTCAGTTAGCTCGCCGAGCCGAGTTTGCACGCAAGCTCATTAATTCTGGAAGGTTGTCAGTTCCTTGCACGCTCAAAGATAAGTATCTGCAAACTCAGAACAAAGACTACCCTATGGTTGGTCAGTCCATAAAGGATGCACCTTTGCTTGTTAACACCCAATCTACCTGGCTCATCAATGAGCTGCCAAACACCTTTACGTGGATAGGTATTGGCAACGTTGAATTACCCGCTATCGCTGGTACCCGTCGAATGGGTATCAATCAGACTAACAAGCCTTATCCTGTGTTCTCGGACGTAGATGGACGTGTCGTTGAACGATTTGGGGATTCGTGTATTTACCTGACTCGACCAGATGGACATATCTGTGCTGCATTTTCACACACAAACGAACCGCAAATGCAGGCCGCTTACGCACGAGCATGTGGTGAATATCTGCGGGAAAATGTCGCCTGATGAATAATCATAATGACCTACTGAACGACCATCTAGGTGAGCTTGGTGATGATTTTTATGAGGCACTAATGTCTGCTCACACAGGACTCTCAGAACCGCAAAGCCATGCATTGAATGCGCGTTTGGTGCTGCTGTTTGCCAACTCGATAGGTGACCTGGACACACTCCAGCAACTGCTCGATGTGGCCACACAGAACCAGGACTAATAAAGAGGAATAGCTTGGCCATGTGGTGGTTCTTTTCGAAGCAACAGAGAGGCTGCCCAATCCTCACACTTATCCACTGTCCTACTTTCCTACTTTCCTACTTTCCTACTTTCCTACTTTCCCGCTTTTCTGCTTTTCTGCTTTTCTGCTTTTCTGCTCTGGTAATATGCAAGAACGTCAGCTTGAACCAACCCACCAATGACATCGACAGCCAGTTTCTGTAAATCGCTCGGCCTTCGATATCCGATCGTCCAAGCACCCATGGCCTATGTTCAGGAACATCGCATGGCAATCGCCGTGGCAGACGAAGGTGCGCTTGGATCGATACCCTGCTCTACCCTAAAGCCCTCCGACATACTGAATCGTTGCCAGAGTTTTAGACAGAAAAGCAATGGTTCCCTGAATATGAATTTTTTTTGTCATCAACATCAGGAAAGAAATACAGAAAAGGATCAGCGTTGGTTTGATTCGCTTGCAGATTTATACACACGCTACGGTGTCACGGGAAGCCCAGGGGGTGATATTTCAGTACGCTCATTCTCTGATGAGGCCTGTGAAATCGTAGAGCAGGTGAGGCCCGAAGTAGTGAGCTTCCACTATGGTCTACCAGAAAAATCGTTAGTTGATCGAGTTAAGCAAACCGGCGCTGCCGTGTGGTCATCAGCTACATCCGTCAGAGAGGCGGTACAACTTGAACAATGGGGGTGCGACGCAATCATCGCACAGGGACTAGAAGCGGGTGGACACAGAGGTCACTTTTTAGAATCGGACCACACCACTCAACTTGGTACATTTGCTTTGATACCACAGGTCGCGGATGCCGTGGACACTCCAGTTATAGCGGCAGGCGGTATTAGTGATTGGCGAACCTTGCAGGCCGCATTTGTGCTGGGTGCAACCGCCGTACAAATAGGTACTGCTTATTTGAAATCTACCGAAAGCACGATCAGTGATATTCACCGTATGTTGCTCAACACCGATGTACCAGTCGACACGGTGATAACCAATGTATTCACCGGACGACCTGCTCGTAGTTTCGTAAACAAAGCCATTAATGAACTCGGACCTATCAGTGCTGATGTGCCAGACTTCCCCTACGCACTGCCAGCGTTAGCACCGCTGAAAAAAGCCACCGAAGAACAAGGCCATTTTTCTTCTCTGTGGTCAGGGCAGTCCGCCACATTGGCTCCAGCGATGAGTTCATCCGATCTTACCCGTTTTTTTGCAGAAGGCTATTTAGAATACTCTAAGTCTCAGGACTAGATTTACTGGTATACGGAATTATGTCTGCAACTTCTAGCCCTGTACTATCCATCAGCAATCAGAAGGCACGTTGGATCTGGCTATACTCCAATGGTCTATCAAATGCTCCGACAGGCAGCTGCAATAGCTCAAGAGTTTTATCGTTAATTGAATCATTGGGTTTATTACAGCTAGATCCGATTCAGGTGGTGGCCAGAGCACATGATCATATTCTCTGGAATCGTGCAACCCAATACAGACCTTCACAGTTAGAAACCCTACAACACAAACACAAAGGAGTTTTTGAGCACTTTTCTCACGACGCTTGTTTGTTACCCATCACCACACTGCCCTACTGGAAACGACAATTTGAGCGCAGGGCAACACGATTCGAACGCTCAAACTGGGGCAAAGAATTGCTTGAGAAAAATCTACAGATCGATTTAATTGATAGAATCAAGCAATGCGGGCCGCTGGCGTCGAAAGACTTTAAAGATCTTCGTTTGGCTAATCCTGCGTCGGGAGAAGTCTGGAGTAAACCTGCCCACAAAATTATCCTTGACTACCTTTGGCTTAAAGGCACACTCGCGGTATCGCACCGAAAGAAGTTTGTGAAATACTACGATCTAGCCGCCAACATTTACCCTGATGAAATAGTCCAGACTTCATTGTCTCAACACCAACAAATCCATTGGCTCTGTGATAATGCATTGCGCAAACTCGGGCTCGCTAACGCAGGTGAACTCATGCGTTTTTGGGAAGCTTGTGAACTTAACGAAGTTAAACACTGGATTGAAACCAACCCAAAACGGTATACGGCTGTTTCAGTAGAGGTCTTTTCTGGAGGTTACTCTGACTCCCTGCTCTGCTCCTCACTGCTACCAATCATTGAAAATCCACCTGAACCAACCTCCAGATTACGAATTCTGAATCCGTTCGATCCAGCGATAAGGGATCGAAATCGGCTAAAGCGCCTATTTGGGTTCGACTACCGTATAGAAATGTACACACCAGCTGACCAACGCCGTTATGGATATTACGTGTATCCCATCTTGGAATTTGACCAACTCATCGGCCGAATAGAAGTGACATTTGATAAAAAGCACAGTGTCATCAGAGCTAAGAATTTATGGCTCGAGCCAAAGATAAAATTAGGCAAAGGACGCCGTGCTCTATTAGAAGCAGAACTTGATCGAATGAGGCGTTTTTGTAATGCACACAGTGTCGAGTATTTTTTCTAGTGAAGCTGCATAGAACAAAATTAGAAGTTCGCTAAGAACCTAATCTGACATTTTTCCCACGTTTACGCTTGACCGAGTAATCCGTCATTTGAACGCACAGCGACTGACGTACCCAACCAGGGCTACCGAGTGCAAAAAGCGATAGATACTCAGCCATAACAACCAGGAGATTACCAACCATCCAACACCGCCGGCGGAGCCGCCGTTTTCTGAGCTGTCAGAGAAAGCCGTATCCTCAGCATTTACCCAATCAAGCATTCTATCGACGGATTCAGCAACGGCCTGCGCGCTGGCTTCGCTTCCGGACAAACACAACCCTCGAGCGATGCACAGATCAAGCGCATGCTCACCTTCAGCAATTAAATGCAGCGTGGTTCCGCCTGAGTCACATTGAATGATGTTTTTGAGCGAAGTGAGATTGAATTCCAATGGCGCTGGTCCACTTGAAGGATCAAGGCTACCGGAGTAGCCATTGCACAATCTCGCAGATTGTCGGAACGATAACAATGTATCAAGTTCCCCATGAAGCAAGAACACTGGCGGATAAGCTGAAGGATCTTGAGCAACGATTGTGGGGAAACTATTGTCAACAACGATAGGCGCATCTAGAGACAATTCAGCTAGAGAAGCACCGGTAATTGCCTCTAAAATACGTACTCCTGCCGGGTTGTTGTAATCCCCGGAATTAACCTGTGCAACAAAGTCTGAAAAATCAGTAGGTGCATAAAAAAGAACGCCTCGATCTATCTCGTCCGGGCGATTCACGAGCAAAGACATAGCGAGATGCCCGCCAGCAGATTGGCCAAACACCGTGGGCTTTCCTGAAGATCCATAGCGCTGCTGCTCACTTATAACCCAATCCAGTGCCGATTGGGCATCAGCAATTAGATCTTCCAGTGACGCATCTTGGCAGGCAGCTGTTCCATCGGCATCACCTACTAAACGATAGAAGGGTGCAAACACCGTGAAACCACGATTTGTAAAATGTACCGCTGTAGCGTCTATTCCCAAGGCACCACTACCTCGGCGTTGCCAGCTTCCACCGTGGAAAGCGATCACAGACCTATTTCCATTATCGTTAGGGTTGTTTGAATAGACCCGCATCTCGAGCTCACATACCCCAGCCGGTGTATTCACCGATTTGTAGTTTACTCGTTGCACAAATGGCTGTGTCAAACCATCGATCGACAGAGCACCGATATCAAACCTTGTTCCATCTGACAGTATCCATCGATCAATCTCATGCGGAAAGGATGCTGGATTTCCCAGTCTCTGGGTATCCAAGGCAACATCACAATAGGCGCTAGCAGTGGTGGGCATGTAACTAAAACTAGTAGCACAGCTGTCGTCAGTAAACAGAGTTTTAGCCTCGAAGGTATCTGCGTATTGTATGTCGGAGATATCGACAAGTTCGCAAGCTCCGGTTACATCAGAATAGATGGGAATAGGTGTTATTGGCACCCGCAGGGCATCACTGGCCTGACAGAGCAGAGCATCCTGAACAAAGTCTGCCAACGCACTAGTTTCACCAAGAATTAATGCAGCCAGAATAAGCTGACGGTGTTGTTGCAACATATCCAGGGTTAAAGGAAATCGGGCATCCGGTTGCAACAAACGGTACAACGCCAATATCTGTGCATCATCAGCAGGCGGAAGCTCCAGATCAAAACGCCCATCTGTCAGAGAATCATCTAAATCCTGCTGCAGTTCGGTCTCAAGGGTCTCCAAGGCGTCACCTAAAGCGCTGTTGGAAAAAGCATCTCTAATTTGATCGAGTAGAAAATCCTCTAGAATTCGGCGAAAAATCGTGTCATCGATATCGATACTCGGAGAAAAGTGATTCACCATTCCTTGCAGATTAAACGTAGGAAAAAAGCTCAACACGTTCTCTGAACTCCATTGAGGGTTGAGTTCTAAAGTTGCAGTAATGGTTGTATCAATCTGACCGGTGGCGAGAAAATCAAAACTATCTCGACCAAGATCCACACAATCGTCAATTCGTATTCCAAATATTTGCCGAGCTCGACCTTGTGCTGAAATTCCAGCCAATAGATTTAAAGATACGGATATGGGTTCATAGAGAGAGTCTAGTGTGAGTGAAAGCGTGGTGTCTTCGAGTACTTCAATATCCGTATTCATCCGCAGAATCACTGTTCGATTACACCCATCTTCCACAGTGACATCGGATACAGAGTCTTGGAACAATAATGTACCTGATTCGTACTCAAGCTCAGCATCCTCCAATTTTTGCTGGATCTGCTCCAGCACCAGCCGGGAGACAGCATCAGGTTCC
>JAHQVR010000150.1 GCA_019634245.1 Gammaproteobacteria bacterium | reverse complement strand
GGCATTCAAAGCTGATAGAGCCAATCGAGCATCGGACACGACCGCCACTTCGGTTTGATAAGACGCGGTAATCACTTCAGGATCTGAATCAATATGGATAATTCGAGTGCTCTTAGCCGGCACCCGCCACAATTCGGTGGTCACCGAACCTGCTCGGCAACCAATGAACATCACAAGATCGGCTTGCTGCACTAACTCGCGAGTCGCAGGTACACCGCCATTGGAACCGACCACCCCCACACAGTTTGGATGTGTTTCCTCTATGCATCCTTGCCCCGAGATCGTCGTGGCTACCGCAATGTCCAGCGATTCAACAAAGGTTTTAAATTCCGCTTCACCACCGGCGAGCGTAATGCCACCACCACAAATCACTACCGGAAAGTGTGCGCTCAGCAACGCATCCAACGCCGCCTCTATCTGAATCGGGTCCGACCCGGATGGGTACGCGGGGTAGTGTGAGTGAGCGGGGTCGGACCAGATGTCATCGGCGTTTGCATCACCGCGCTGCACATCGATCGGAAACGATAGGTGCGCAGACCCCGGTCGCCCAGTGGTCATCGTTCGAAACGCGGTGCGAACGACATCGGGAACTGTGTCGGCGTGCTGAATTTTAGCGTTGAATTTTGTCAACGGCCGCATCAATCCTTCTTGGTCTAGTTCGGTTAACGGATAGTGACCACCCGAGCGAGTACCCACGTCGGATGTGATTGCCAGGATCGGTATCGAAGACTCATTCGCTTCGACCAAACCGGGCAGAATATACGTGGCACCCCCACCTGATGGACCTTCGCATACGCCCACCTTTTTCGTTACTCGGGCATAGCCATCGGCCATGTAGGCCGCACAACGTTCATCGCGGGTCAGTATGTGTTCTATAGGATGATCAAGCCGATACAACGCATCATAGAAAGGAAGTGTTGTGTCTCCACACAACCCAAAGATGTACCGCACGTCATGTGCTTCTAACATGCGAACCATCGCCTCAGCGCCGGTCATTGAATTTCTACGATTGTCCATCGACACCGTTATGACTCCTGATTGCCGCTCTACCGACTGTATAGAATAGGGCGTGGCAAAACCAACGAGGTTTGCGCGGTGACCAAGCCCTTGAACAAATACAGAAAAAGTGTATTCACTCTAACCGCTTTCGCAGTATAGTGCGATTGCCAGCACAGGTAAGCTATCTGTTTAACCGCTTTCGTCGTACCGTGCGACTGCCATCAACAGGAAACCATATCTGCCGCTTGTCTGTCGGCATTAAATCCACCCACCAAGAGCCTTGTACGAGCTATGGGCTACATTCTGGCCAGCATTCTGGCATCCACGCTAATTCTGATCCTGTTTCGCTGGATGCAGCACTCGAGCGCGATCACCCGTCACGCCATTGTGATTGGCTATCTGACCTCAGCTATTGCGGGTGCTTTATTACTCGATGTCGACTGGAGTCTGACCACCGAGCACTGGTTTTGGTTTGCAGCCATCGAAGGAGTCGGTTTTTATGTTGTGTTTCGCATGATGGCGCTCACCACAGAATCAGCCGGCATAACCGTTGCCAGTATTGCCACCAAAATGAGTGTGGTCATACCCACACTCATCGGCATCATCGCGCTCGGCGAATCAGTCAATACCTTTAAAGTAGGTGGCTTGATATTTGGCATTGCATCTGTTCTGCTAGCCGCTGGTCTAAGAGTCACGGTAACGCAGTGGGTGTTACCGCTGTTGGTTTTTGTGTGTACCGGTGTAATCGATGCAAGCTTCAAACTCTTTCAAGTCTGGGGGCTTACGGACACACAATTCCCTGGTTTTATGGTGACCATTTTCGGGTTTGCGTTTATCGCTTCAGTAGCACATCACCTGTGGCAACCAAACCGCATCATCAATCCAGTTAGCGTTGTCAGCGGCATCGCGCTTGGGTTAGCTAACCTGGGCACTGTTTATTTTATACTGCTGGCGCTGGCACAACCTGGTTGGGAAAGTTCCGTGGTATTTCCGTTGAATAATTTTGGTGTTGTGCTGACTTCAACGCTCGCCGCGATTGTCTTGTTCCGCGAACGTCCAACCTCAACTACCCTTCTGAGCTTGGGAGCAGCAATCACCGCCATCGCGTTACTCTATGCCGCCAGCTAGATTATTGATGGGCACCATCCTTTAACGACCGGCGGCTACATAATTAAGAGGGCCTTAGTAACTGTCCCTGCGCTTCACCCACGCCATGGGATAGTCCAGATCGTCCTCATCACGGCCCTTCGGCGTAAGATCCAACAGATTGTACGTACCGTTGAGAATATCCAACCCACGTCCATACGCAGAGTACGAATATCCAATAGCGCCATCTTCAAACAACCGAAACACACTGGTCCCTGGCATTTCTTCACCAAACACCTTACCTGTGAAGTTGTAACCATTGGTAGGCCCAGGCTCTTGGTTAGGAAACGTCACCCCAAAATCCTGGTTAAATGAGTTTTCTCCGCAAGACACCCAATCAAACTCCCATCCCAAGCGAGATTTGTAGGCTTGCAGTGTGGGTAAGTCAGCTGTGGAAACCACCACAAAGCTGGTATCTCTGGCAGCCAAGTGATCACTGACGTACGCAAAATTATCCATCCATAGAGAACAGGACGAACATCCTTCCGACCAGTCTTTGCCAAACATGAAGTGATACACGATTAATTGACCATGATTGCGGAATAACTGGCTCAGTGATTCGTCGCCACGGTCGGTTTGAAAGGTATAGTCGGTAGTCACCTGCACCATAGGTAACTGACGCCGTTGCTCACTCAGTGCATCGCGCTGTCGAGTGAACGCTTTTTCCTTATCCAAAAATGCTTTCCGCGCTTCTAGCCAGGTATCAGCGTCGACAAAGCGATTGTGATTTGAATTACTCATAAATTCCCCTCTTCACATCTATAAGTCATTGATAGAGATTAAGAAAACGCTAGGTGCGTACTCTTTGATTCTTCCACTCTACCCATCGTTCATAACCTAGACGAACGACACTACGAGAAATCGACACGTGGTGAGTATTATGCACTCGCCGCGCTGTGCACCGTCAGCTGAGGAAACGGAATACTCCAGCTATTCGCATTCGCTACCGCAATACAGGTTTGCACCAACAAGCGCTCGATCGCATAGTAGCTGGAGGCGACCTCACTACTCATGGTGATAAATATGATGTAGTCCAATGATGACTCGTTGGCCGCCGACAATTCCACCAACTCACCTTGTATGTGTGATTCGAAGCCGGCAGATACCAAGGCCTTGTGGATTTCGGTGCGCAGTGTATCCGGCACTGTGGTTAAACAGATCGCTTGAAGGTTGTAGTCAAGGCCAAACGTGGTCGATACACCAAAGGTTTTGTCTCCGGTTAAATTCAACACCTGCAGCGCGAAAAACTCTGAGGTTGGGTAGGTTAGGGTGATACCACCTTTGACCGCAATTTCCACTAAATCTGGTGTTTGGCAGCGTACTCGGCCAAACAACCCATCAGGCAGGACAACGTAGTCATCCTTTTTTGTTGGAAACCATAAATTATTCTTAATCGGGCGGGACGATAAGGTGGCAATAGTACTCAATGGCAGCCGAATCACACCATCGATGGCCGGATTGCGTAAAACCGTTTGAATGTTTAACGACATTACTTGCCAAGGCAAGCCATCGTAGAACACACGTTCATCTTCTCTGACATTGCCCATATTCAACAACAATCGAGCTTCCGTGATGTAGTTGGGTAGATACTGCCGAAGCCCGAGGGCCAAACTGGCCAATGCTACAAACGCGATAGCCAGCAGTAATAAGTCTTCGCGTATCCACAGAGTGAGCAACACCGCCAGAATGACCACAAATCCGGTGAATAGGTAATAGCTATACGCGGAGAATCGATACAGCGTGCTGGTTCGGCGAGTTTCCTTCGAGGCGATCTTGGTCGAATACAGCCACCACAGATATCGCATGATGACCCAGGCTGCAACGCCAACCACGACGGCCAGAACCAGCGTCAATCCGCGCCCGATAAAAAACGCCTTGGCACTCGTCCAGACATCCGACCAACCCGAACCATTACTGGATTCCAAGGCATCGAGTTGCGATTCCGCAAGCAGTCGATCCTGTTTAACTTGTTCCAGCTCATCGTTCCAGTTGCTCTGATACGTCTGAAGCGTGGCCGCCGCACTCTCAGACAGGCCATCAACTTTTATCCGATCCGCTGTAGTGATCGCATTCTGAATGGCACTGGATTGCTGATTCGCCAGCTCAATCTTTTCACGTAGATTCGCAATTTCCCGAGGGCGTTTTGTCACGGCTTTAAGCGTATCGGCCAACGGCTTTAACACTTCCACCACATCTTCTTGCCAAGTGGTGTCCGGAGGCGCGACATCATCCAACGCCTGAATATCGGCCTGATTCCCGAGTAGGGCAAACAAAAAAGACTCTCTTAAGCTGTCCAAATCCTCCGTCACCGTCACGAACTTTCGTCGGTCTTCGTCATCGACGTTGTCACTGGCGGAAGCAATTTTCTGCCTCAGAAGCTCTCGTTGTTGATCTTTCTGATTGATCAGCTCAGCAAGCTCGTTGATGCGCTGAACCGATGTAACCGATCCGGGCTCAGCCGTAGACTGCGCCTGCAACGTAACTGGACCAAGTACCCAGCTTGACATTACAAAAGTCAGCAGGACAAGTGATCGTAGGGGTTTTACCGTCATTTATTATGGTTTTAACTCAAAGGTGTATGTGTTGAAGTCTAAAAATATGTCATTTCAAATGGCTAATGCCAGAAAATCTGTCAACTTGCGCGATACAAGTTGTTACAACCTGTCACCCTAGTGTGACAAAAGAGCTACTCAGATCAACGACTATACACTTATCTCCGATTGAGCTGAATCCGATGAAATCCATTCTGCATTCACCCTATCTTTTCTGGCTATTACTAGCCGTACCCTCGGTGCCTATGACGATCGGATTGGCATCGGGTACCAGCGCAGAAGCGTTGTTGCACCCTACGGGTGAGTTTGCCGCGCGCTTTATGATTATCGCCATGGTCATCAGTCCATTTCGGATGATGTTTCCTAAGAATCGTTTTTGGCTGTGGATGATGCGGCGACGGCGGTATCTGGGTGTGGCCGCTTTTGGTTATGCATTGGCACATACAGTCCTATATCTCATCGATATGGGCACTCTGGAAGCGGTGTTGGGCGAAGCGCTTTTACTGGGGATCTGGACCGGCTGGCTGGCCATGTTCATTTTCGTGCCGCTCGCGATCACCTCCAACGACTGGTCAGTCAAACGCCTGGGCCGCCACTGGAAGCGCTTGCAGCAAACGGTATACGTCGCCGCTATCGCCACACTGCTGCATTGGATATTCGTGCACAACAATATCGGGCCAGCGTTGGTTCATTTCGTGCCGCTGGCGGCACTAGAAACCTATCGAATTTGGAAAACCAATCAGTCATTAACGAGCGCAACAACCGTTAACGAAACCGCACAAACAAATTGATCGAACGAGGACTCAAAACAATGAAGACACTGATTAGCTTAGCCACCATCGCACTGATCCTAGTTCCACTGCATTCACAGGCAACCGGCCGAATGAAATGCGACACTATTGATAAAGCAGACTGGTTGTCCGAATCCGCCTTGGAAGAAAAGCTCGTGGCCCAAGGGTGGCAAGTGCGCCGCATGAAAGAAGATGGCGGCTGTTGGGAAGTGTATGGCACAACGCCTGAGGGCGAACGAGTGGAAGCCTACTTCCATCCAGCCACGGGTGAAAAATTACTGGTGGCTCGGCGTGGGAAAATTCTATTTCGCGCTGAAGGAGTGGAGTAGTAATAAGCTCAAGTGGGCGGTTGCCAGGGATCGTAGCTACCGAAGTTCCAAAGATGCCCCTCTGGATCGCTGCAGGAGTACACCCTCCCACCGTAGTCTTCGTCTTTGATTGCTACAGTGATGGTGGCTCCGGCAGCCACGGCCTTTGTATAGTGTTCGTCAATATCATCCACAATGAGATAGGCTGATTGTGTAACGACACCTGTATTAGGAGGCTGCTGCAGGCGTCCAAACTCATCATCGCGTGCAGAACCGACCATAATCATTCCATTGCCAAATCGCAGCTGAGCATGCGCAATCCCACCAGCACCATCTTCAACTACCAATTGCGGTGTAAAGCCAAACCCCTCGCAGAGCCAGTCAATCGCCGCCTTTGCATCACGATAACGCAGCGTTGGAATCACGGTTGATATCGTGTCTTTAGGTGTGGTCATGATGTTCGTGCTCCCTTACACAGCTTACAAATTAGGCAGAGATCAATCAGCCTAGAGGCACATTGGCTTTGGTCTGTCACTGTCCTTGCTCGTCTTCGTCAAGAAGCGACACTTCAAAGATCTTGCATGTACAAGTTAATTGATTTTTAAGACCATCTTTAACCGCAGCATACAGGCTCTCTACAGATTGCCCTATCACTTGAGCCACGGTCAAGTGGGGACTTGTGTCGCTACTCCTAACACACAAGCAACTAGGCCTTGGGCTCAGCGAAAGCTCGTTGAAAAGCAGGTCTACTCTGTAACCGTTCCAGATAAGCGCTAAGCACCGGATGATCATCCAAAAGTCCCGAAAACGTAGACCAGAAACAGTTGTAGCCAATCACAATATCCGCACCGCTGAAATCGTCCCCGAGTAAGTAGGGTTCGTGCTCCAACTGCTTCGACAAAATAGTGGCCCGTTTAGTAAAAAGCGCTCGTCCGAGTTGCGCCAAACTTTCGCTACGCTTTTCTGCCGGTAACAAGAGTTCGTTTTGTGTGATCAGCCCTATAGGAAAATCTAGCTCCGCACTGCCAAACACACACCACTGGTAATACCGCGCACGATCAGCCGTGCCGACCGCCGGTGCCAAGTTCGCCTTCGGATGTTCATCGGCCAACTGCAGAACAACTGCCACCGATTCATGAATTTTGTAGGTGTCAGTCTCTAATGTTGGTACTACCTGCATGGGGTTCACGGCCGTGTATTCGGTGTCTTTATGCTCTCCAGATCGCATATTCACGGTCTCTGCATCGTATTTAAGACCAATCTCTTCCAGAATCCATTTGGCCCGTTGCGAGCGGGTTGGGAACGTTTCATAAAGTGTCGTCATACAGGTTCTCCAGTTATTAGGTGTTTTTACTTGTTTTTTGCAAGTATTATTAGCCTATCAGAATACTTGCAATTTGCAAGTATTCTGACAACCCGTATAATTTGCGATATGGACTATCACAATTACGGTTGCCCTATTCGTTTTGCCGCAGGCGTGCTCGGCGATCGCTGGAGTCTGGTCATACTCCGGGATCTTATGTTTAAAAACCGCAAGTATTACGGCGACTTTCTATCAGCAGGCGAAGGGATATCAACCAACATACTCGCCAATCGGCTACTCAAATTAGAGACGGAGAGTGTGATCCAAAAAACTCTAGACCCTGATCACGGCAAGAGGTACATCTATTCACTCACTGATAAAGGTGTTGCACTACTGCCCGTGTTATTGAGCATGATGGAATGGGCGGCTGAGTTTGACGACCAGACAGAAATGCCAAAAAAATTCATCAAGAAACTACAGGAGGACCCGGAGTCATTGTCGGCAGAAGTTCTGGCACATTTGCACAGCTAGTCAGGCATGTACACTGAGCGGCGACTAAAACATGGTTCAGTGGTCTGGTGGTTCGGAGAACTCAACGTTACGGCATTGAACAACACCTACTCTATCGAATGTCTAAATGCAGCGTTAGCTGCCACCACCAGGATTGGGAAAAGCCTGCTTGAACGTAAACGCATCTGCGGTTGGCCCCTTATCCCTGAGTAACTCTAATTTCAATTTAGCCTCGTGCGGCGTCGGTTGATGACCTTGAGGAACCCACCATAGCACCGCATAGGCGTTGGTCATTTTGGTGAACCATTCTTTTCGACGACTCATGATCTGGGCGTGCCCCGTACGATAGACATAGTCGTGTAACTGCTCGATCGATTCCCACACCGAAAGATTGACAATGACGTCACTACCAAAACTTTGCTCCGCTTCTGCCGAATTGTCATCGTCCGTTTGATAGCGCCATACGAACCCCGGTGCGTTGTCTGCCAGTTCATTGATTCGATCTAACGCTGCCACGAAATCAGTGAGCGTCGGAGATTCAATAGGCGCCACCAGAGTGGCGATGTTCAACTGCGCTAATTCCCAGGAAGACATAGAGCCTCTTTACCTTTAAATCTTGGTTTTATGCAATATATGGAATCTGCACCCACAGATTCGCACAACCAACCGTG
>JAHQVR010000149.1 GCA_019634245.1 Gammaproteobacteria bacterium | reverse complement strand
TGCAAAAGTAGGCAACTCAAACGGTCAAGTATCGGCAAGTTTGTCTCGCTGGTGTGAACCGAGTCAATCGTAAAATGGCAAACGAAAATACAGCAAGTATAGAGTCTGATGATTTCAGCGAAAACGCTGATGTTGATCAAGACTCCGCTTCAGCGGGCAACAATTCCTCCAATTTCGAGTTGGTTATGGATATACCCGTTGTTCTGTCTATGGAGATAGGCCAGACACGAATGACAATTGGTGAAGTGCTAAAACTTGGAAAAGGCTCTATCGTCGAGCTTCAGCGAATGGCAGATGAGCCATTGGATGTATTGGTTAATGGTACCTTGGTAGCCCATGGAGAAGCTGTAGTAATAGGCGAAAGGTTTGGTATCCGCCTTACTGATGTCATCAGTACAAATGAGAGACTTAATAAAATCTCTTAGTTGATTTTGTTGGATTATCGCTCCCAGGGGCAATATGCTGTGGTTAATATTTATAAATTATTTTTTTTGGCATTGCTGTTGTCATGCAACACAGCTGCTTATGCTGAGACAGTGGGTGCTACCCCGATAAATCCTGTTATTTCTCTCTTGAAAATGTCAGTAGCACTGACGCTTGTTTTAGGAATCTTATGGTTTTGTTCAAGGATTCTAAAAAAATTTCACGCGCCGAACCTGCAAGCTAAAAGTGGCCTCAAGTTGGTTAGCACTTATAACTTAGGGCAGCGCGAAAAACTGCTTGTTATGCAAGTAGGAGACGAGCAGCTGCTTTTGGGTGTCACGTCTGCATCCATTTCCACACTACATGTTCTGCCAACACCCTTAGACTTGCCAACCTCTGATACGGCGGTTAGTTTTAAAAAGACCTTAAGAGCTGCGATGAACCGGGAAGTGTCAGGATGAGTGTGTTCTCTGACAACAGGCTATTAAGCAAATACGTTCTAGCTGCAGTGCTGTTATACAGTACTGGGCTCAGCGCTGCAGATGGAATACCAGCTGTGCTAATTCAATCTGATGTGGAGGGCGGAGAAACGTGGAGTGTGAGCTTGCAGGCGCTGGTCTTAATGACCACGCTTACGTTATTGCCTGCGGCTATTCTGCTAATGACTTCGTTTACACGAATTGCAATTGTGCTAGGGATTCTTCGCACTGCTTTGGGCACAGCACAGACTCCGTCGAACCAGGTGCTCATAGGTCTGGCATTGTTTTTAACGGCATTCGTGATGAGGCCTGTGTTATCAGAAATTTATGAAGACGCAGTAAAGCCTTATTTAAACGAGGAAATTACGGTAGAAGCGACTTTACAAAGAGCCAGCGTACCGCTTCGAACGTTTATGATGCAGCAAACACGTAACGATGACCTTGTATTGTTTTTGTCATTATCTGATACCGAAATGCCCCAAGATGTAAATGATATTCCTTTTCTTGTACTAGTTCCTGCATTCGTTACTAGTGAACTCAAAACTGCCTTTCAGATTGGCTTCATACTATTTATACCGTTTCTAATTATCGATTTGGTAGTTGCGAGCGTATTAATGTCAATGGGCATGATGATGTTGTCACCACTGATTATCTCCTTGCCCTTTAAATTAATGCTTTTCGTTTTAGTGGATGGTTGGAACTTGGTCTTGGGTACTTTAGCCGGCAGCTTTTTCCTCTAAGGCCATGACTCCTGACGTCGTTATAGATTTAGGCCGTAGTGCTTTGAGCATGACTATTCTGGTCAGCGCCCCCTTGCTTCTTGCAGCCTTGTTTACAGGTTTAGTGGTCAGTCTATTTCAGGCCGCCACACAGATCAACGAACAAACACTTAGTTTTATACCCAAACTATTGTCGCTTGCTCTTATGTTGATTTACGCTGGCCCATGGATTCTCACAACCATGATAGATTTTACGCAAAACCTTATTGTGGAGGTTATTCCAAGGGCTATTGGTGGCTAGTGGACGCTTTCGAAATAACCATAGCTCAAATTACCGAATTGGTCGGCGTTGTAATGTGGCCACTATTCAGAGTTGCAGCTTTGTTTTCCATTGTGCCCGTATTGGGTGGAGGTGATGTTCCAGTCCAGGTTCGGGTTGGGCTTGCGTTGTTGGTTACTTTATTAATTGTGCCTACACTGAATAACATTCCCGCAGTTGACCCTCTCTCATTCAGCGGAATGCTGATTACGGTACAACAAATTGCAATCGGTGTGGCCATGGGATTGATGATCTTATTAGTGTTCAATGCGGTGTCGCTGGCCGGAGAGAATATTGCCATAACAATGGGGCTTGGATTTGCGTTAATAAACGACCCGCAGAACGGTATACAAGTACCGACAGTTAGTCATTTTTATGTGGTATTCGCTACCTTACTGTTTCTCGCATTAGACGGACATTATGCGGTTATAAACTTGGTCTCTACGAGTTTTATTCTCATCCCCGTCGGTGAGGGATTAGGGGCTGCGTCGATTTGGCATTTATTGAATTGGGCTGCGATTATTTTCAAAGGAGCGTTAGCGATCGCCTTACCAGCATTAGCAGCAATGTTGGCTGTCAACATGGTTATGGGTGTAATCACTCGATCTGCCCCGCAGATGAATCTGTTTTCTATTGGATTCCCGATAACAATGACCGTTGGTTTCTTTGCTATCCAACTTACCTTACCGACCGTTAAACACGAATTTGAAATTATGCTGAATGATGCAATAGCATCAATACTAACTTTATTGGCGATGTAACATGGCTGATAACGATAAAGCACAAGAAGCGACAGAGGAGCCAACCCAAAAACGCCTGACGGATGCGAGAAAGAAGGGCGATGTAGTGCGTTCGAAGGAACTGAATACGGCAGCCACTATGATAGCAGCAACAGTAGGGCTATTAGCATTTGGCTCAAGTGGAGCAGAGGCCTTTAAGCAATTCACCATTTCACAGCTATCGCAAGATCGTGATCGCGTGTTGAGCGAAGTTGAGGTACTAAATAGCTTTGGAGATGCTCTTATTGGTGCTCTCCACATGATTTTGCCCTTTCTGGGCCTCATGTTTCTTGTATCTCTATGTACTCCGATGGTTTTAGGCGGATGGGTTTGGTCTGTATCTTCATTAAAGGTGGATTTCAAAAAGCTTGACCCGTTTAAAGGCTTGCGGCGCGTCTTTGGTATGCAAGGGGTGATCGAGTTATTAAAGGCTTTGCTCAAAGTAATATTAATGGGTGTTGTGTCTATATTGTTGTTCAAAAGCCAGCTACTCGACTACCTAAGTTTGGGTCTTGCTGAGACAAACCATGGACTGGAACAGACCTTCTACTTGCTCTTTACACTTTTATTAGCGCTGGTTGTTGTCTTGATTGTGCTTGCTGCCATTGATGCACCTATTGAGTGGATCAGGCATAAGAATAAGCTACGTATGACTATGCAAGAGATTAAGGAAGAAAATAAAGAGACTAACGGAAATTCTGAGCTCAAACAAAAAATTAGGTCGATACAACAATCTATTGCTAATAAATCCATGTTGCTTGATGTTCCTAAAGCTAACGTAATCATTGTTAATCCAACACATTACTCTGTTGCGCTGGAGTACACAGAGGGCAGTGATGCTCCCAAAGTCGTTGCCAAGGGTGTTGATCATATGGCATTGAAAATCAGGGAGATTGGTGTAGCGTCAAAAGTTGAAATATTCAGTGCACCCCAACTGGCTCGTGCCATATACCGTAATACTAAGGTGGGTGACAATATTCCATCAGAACTTTATGTCGCGGTTGCGCAAGTATTGGCTTATGTATTCCAGCTCCAAAATAGTACACAAACGGAGGCCAGAAGTTTAAAAGCGCCGAACAACCTATTTGTTCCTAAATCAATGCGAGATAGCGAGTAGTCCATGTTTGGCGTATTGGAAAAAGCTCTGCAAGATATCCGTTTAAGTGGGCTAGGTGCACCTTTGTTGGTGTTATTGATACTGTCGATGATGGTGTTACCCATACCGACCATTGGGCTCGATTTCCTTTTTACGTTTAATATCGCATTGTCGCTCATTGTGTTGTTGGTCACTGTATATGCCAGTAGACCATTGGAGTTTTCTGCATTTCCAACTGTCATACTCATAACAACCATGCTAAGACTGTCGCTGAATATTGCGTCTACTCGAGTGGTGTTATTGGAAGGGCACACAGGTACAGCATCGGCTGGTCAAGTTATCGAATCGTTTGGAGACTTCGTTATTGGTGGTAACTACGCGGTTGGATTAGTTGTATTCGCGATCTTAGTTATTATTAATTTTGTTGTTGTTACCAAAGGTGCAGGTAGAGTATCAGAGGTTAGTGCACGTTTTGTTTTAGATGCAATGCCTGGAAAGCAGATGGCAATAGACGCTGATTTAAATGCAGGTATCCTTGATCAAGAGCAAGCGAAATTCAGACGCGAAGAAATTGCCAAAGAAGCTGATTTCTATGGGTCAATGGACGGTGCGAGTAAATTTGTTAAGGGTGATGCTATTGCGGGATTGCTTGTTCTATTAATAAACATTGTCGGTGGTTTAGCAGTTGGGATAGGACAACACGATTTAAGTTTTTCTGATGCATCGCGAAACTATACCTTGCTGACGATAGGTGATGGTTTGGTTGCTCAGATTCCTTCATTGTTGTTATCCATGGCCACCGCCATTATTGTAACCCGAGTTTCGGCTGCGCAAGATATGGGTGATCAGATATCGATACAACTATTCAAGGACCCTAAAGCCTTAACAATAACTGCAGTTCTCATTGGCGTCTTGGGCTTGGTTCCCGGCATGCCGAATTTGGTTTTTTTAGTGTTGGGTGCAAGCCTCGGAGCATTTTCTTGGTACTTACAGCATCGCGAGGATCCTCCCGAAGAAGAAGTTCCCGTTAAGAGTGCGATAGAAGCTGCAGAAGCTGAGTTGAGCTGGGATGATGTGAAGCCAACGGACATGTTAGAGCTTGAAGTGGGTTTCGGACTTATTCCGCTGGTAGATCCTGCGCAAAACGGGACGTTACCTGATCGAATAAAAGCGTTACGCCGCAAGTTGACGGAACAATTAGGATTTTTAATTCATTCTGTCCACATCCGAGATAATTTGGACCTGGCACCTAACCGTTATCGGATCAGGTTATTTGGGGTAATAGAGGGAGAAGGTGATATCTATCCTGATAAGGAACTCGCTATAGGGGTAGGAACTCAGAACGAGAATCTGATCGGCATAGCGGCAAAAGACCCTGCCTATGGAATGGACGCCACCTGGATTGATGTTACACACCGAGCAAATGCGGAGGCACTAGGTTACACGGTAGTAGATCCGGGTACGGTAATCGCAACACATCTTAGCAAGTTGCTGATGCAACAAGCCGGAAGTATGTTAGGTCATCAGGAAGTACAACAATTATTGGACTCTTTGGCACAAGTGGCTCCAAAGTTAGTTGAAGATCTGGTCCCCAAAACTATTGCTTTACCAATTGTCGTTAAAGTCTTACAGAATTTAGTGGATGAAGGTATACCCATTAGAGATATGCGAACCATTATGGAAACGTTGTCGGAAAAGGCTGTAACTACGCAAGATCCTCAAGAGCTCACTGCCAGTGTAAGAGTAGCACTACGCAGACTCATCACAGGGCAGTTGACCAATTTCGAGGAATCACTGCCTGTTATCACGCTCGATGCCGAGTTAGAAAAACTGTGCTTACAGTCAGTGGAGAATGAGGCGAATGGCGGTATGGGGTTAGAACCGAGTCTGACAGAGCGTCTATATGAGTCTTTGGCTGATAGTGTACAAAGTCAGGAAGTTAATGGAGAGGCGGCGGTACTGTTGGTTAGTCCTAAGTTACGGCCTTGGTTAGCAGGTCTAGTTAGGCACTCCATACCGTTGCTAAAAGTATTAGCTTACAACGAGATTGCTGAAACAAAAAAATTGAAAGTTGTCGCCAATATTGGCGGTTGAACAATTAGCTTAGATTGCTTAAGTAAATAGGAAAAACACATATGCAGCTTCAGAAATTTACCGGTGAAAGCATGCCTGTGGTGCTAGATACCGTGAGAAATGCTCTCGGTTCTGATGCCATTATTCTAGCAAATCGTCGTGTGGGTGATCACATAGAGATAATTGCAACCGGTAACCTGGACGATGTCAGCTTTGAACAAGCTGAGGTTTTTGACGACACTAAAAACGGTGTTGAACCGACGACGCTGGCGAACCGGTT
>JAHQVR010000148.1 GCA_019634245.1 Gammaproteobacteria bacterium | reverse complement strand
GCTGAAACCGAGCGTTTGAATGTGATAGAGAATGCGGCCGCTCGAGGAGCGCAGTTATATCAAGGCTGTCTTAAGCTCAAAGACAAGTATGACGTGGTAGGTGATGTGCGCGGTGGCTACGGCTTAATGACGGCTATTGAAATGGTGGGGGATCGTTCGACGAAAAAACCGATCGACCCAGCCCTTGCTAATCAGATGCAGGAGGTGGCGTATCAATCCGGCGCGTTGCTGAGAGTGTCGGGGCCGAACGTCATTCTTTCGCCACCTCTGGTGTTATCTGAAAGTGATGCACAAACCATACTTACCGCTATGGATTCTGGCCTTGCATCGTTGTAACACGTGCAGATAACACGCTTTAAAACATTGGAATTAGTTCTGAATCCCGCTCAATCCCAAATATTGACAGTCTTACCTTCTTCGCGATGCTCATCGGCGCGAGCTGATATGTAGCGTTGAAAGCTAGGTTGCTCACGCCATGAGCCGCTGGTGACATAATCCATCATCGATTGAACATGGAAAGATTTAAAAAAGGCCTCTGAACGAATGACTTCTGTGCCATCGGCATCAAAGAGTATCAACGTGGGCGCATAGTTAACCCCGAGTTCCTTGGCCCACTCACGCCCAGTCAATTTACTTCCATTGATCGTCTCAAAGCTATCTCGCCCCCACATGTCTACCTGAAATACATCAAACCGTGACAGTAGCTCCTGGCTCTCGGGTTGACTCATTACTTTGTCGTGTAGAGTCTCGCAGTTCTTGCAGCTACCCTGCTCGAACAACAGCAGCAGTGGCTTATCGCCTTTTCCAGATCGATTAGTAAGATCAGTTATGGGGCCTGTGTAGTACTCACGGTTAATGAGAGTTTTTGAGCTGGCAGGTTCAGTACGTGATTCGAGGTAATCCGTAAACGTTTGTTCACCTTCCATCTTGTTTGAGACATAGTCCAATACATGGCGAAACCGATCTGGACCGTAATATCCATTTAAACGCAACGCTAGCTGACCCTCTTCTGTGAGAAATAGGACCGTGGGGGTGAATTGAACGCTTAAGGCTTTAGCAAACTCTTTTTCTGTATAGGTTTTTCCTTCTACACTCACCACCTCCCTATCGCCCCACATATTAAATTCGATCACATCAAATTTGGTTTTTAGAGTGTCCTCGATGTCTTTTTGAGCTAGATTTTTTTCAACAAACGCGTTGCAATAAGGGCAACCGTCTTGGTGGAAGAGCAGCATGAGTCGCTTACCTTCAGCGGCGGCTTCTGCGACATCTTCTTCCAATTCCATAAAACTGACTTTGAACCAGTCGGGGTACACAGTATCCATGGCCCCCAAAAACTCACCTTTCTTGGCACTACTTTCCTCAGCGGCCACAAAGCCGGTTAAGCCCATACACAGAAGGACAGTGAGTATCAATGAACCTAGTGAAGAACTGAGCGCGATATGGGCTGATTTTTGATGTTTGATCAACAATGGGGCATTGAGAGAATGCATAACGACGAACCCTCCAGAAACTGACCACTCTAACGGTGTTAAGGCCGTAAATTTACGCACTTATTTTGACATAAAACCTTATTTTTACCTAACTATCTGTAGATGTATTAACGCTATCTCATCGATCTTTGAGCACGCCACAGAATTGTTTTATGCAAACTCGAGATATCTACGTAAGAACCGTTATAGCAAAATTCCTTCTTAAAACGAAGCCAGTGCCAGCTGCGAGGAAAAAGACTTTGGGCCGGTATTATGCTGTTGACGGCAATGGCTGTGGTGAAACGATTACCCCATCGGTATCGGTATAGACATAGTCTCCGCTTTTAAACGTCACATCGCCAAATGAAACCGGGACGTCACGTTGACCTTTCGTGACTGGAATGTATTTTCGTGGACATGTACCTAGTGCGTATAAAGAGACAGGGATGGTTTTTATTTGTTCCGTGTCACGTATGTAGCCATTGACGAGAATTCCCGCATAACCATTAGAGTGTGCATATTTCATCAGCTGTTCCCCAACGATGGCGTAATAAGCCTGTTCGGAATCAACCACAACGAAGCGGCCATCTCCGGGTTCATCACGAAGGAGAGAAATCAGGTCGCTATTGTTCCTATCGAGTTGAATGCTTACGACTTTCCCTTGACTCATGGGTGCGCCGCCGAAGTTGGTGTAGCCAGGACCCAATACGGCAACTACCTCCGGATGGTCGTCACAAAAATCAGCAGTGAAGTCTGGCACGGTCAATTCTCCGAATATTTGGTGCGAAAGCGGAATAAAAGTAGCTTTTACGGGACGATTCTAACACCTGAGAACGGCAATTGCGGCTGCACTTTTGGTACGATGGTGGGCTTGATTTGAGGCCATCCCAACATGAAAGTCGTCACAGGGGTTATAGGCAACGATATACACGTTGTTGCTAACCGATTGATGGATCTTTCGCTTAATGCGAGAGGCTACGAAGTATTCAATTTAGGCGTCAACACCTACCTTGAAGAATTCTTTGATGCGGCTGTCGAAACCGGCGCCGACATTTTGCTGATTTCATCGCTCAATGGCGAGGCCGAGGGCTGGGGGCGCGAAGTTAAACTTCTTAAAGCCAAGTACAAGAGCTTGGACAACTTGGTGATGATGATCGGTGGCAACCTTACGGTCGGTAGTGGTAACTCTGACGATATTGTACCCAGGTTTATGAATTACGGCTTTGATCTCGTCTGTCATCAGGTCGATCTCAATACGGGCTTAGACCAGTTAGAAAATTTTATGCAGCAACGTAATCGAACTCCGGAACTAGCAACCTCATGAGTCAATTGCAAGAAGAGCGAGACATTATTCTAAGCAATGAGAATGTCGATGCTTTTGATTTTGAAGAAGTGCGAGAATTCGTAAAGAACGCCGATGAAAATCTGTTTATTTCGCACCACTTCGCTACGCAAGACAAAATGCTAGTGCAACCTCGGGGTGGCTTTCCCACCTATGAAAAACAATATGCCTTATATGAGTTCTTTGTAGACGCTAATGTTGATGTATTGCCGTTGACTATCGATTCCAATACTCGCCTTAACGACTACACGACAGCCAAAAAGATGCTACGGCTAAGTGAGGCAAATGAAGTCGATATGCTCAATGGCTACCCGTTGGTTAACCACGGCTATCGCACAACCCGAAAGATGATGACGCATTTTAATCTTCCGGTGAGCCTACGGCACGGCACGCCGGATGCTCGTCTTCTGATCGAAATTGCCATCGCTTCGGGCATTTTCGAAATTGAGGGTGGGCCAATTACCTACCTTCTGCCCTACTCTAAGAATTTCCCACTCGATAAGGCGTTTTTGTATTGGAAATACGTAGAACGCGTTTGTGCTGATTATTCATCTTTGAATAAACCTATTAACAGGGAGTCCTTCGGCCCGCTCACCGCCACTTTGGTTCCTCCTTCAATAACTATTGTCATCCAGTTGTTAGAGATGCTGCTTTCATTGGAAGAGGGTGTCAAATCCTTCTCTGTGTCATTCTCTCAGCAAGGTTCCATGCTGCAAGATATTGTTACAGGTAAAGTGACTCGTCGTCTTGCAGAGTATTACGCGGCACAAATTGGATGTGAAGATGCATCCATACACCTGGTCTACCATCAATGGATGGGAGCCTTTCCAATGAACCGGGATTCCGCTGATCAACTGATTAATATGTCAACGGTGATAGCGTCAATGGTGGGCGCGGATAAAATCATCACAAAAACTCGAGAAGAAGCGGTGGGGATACCGACCAAAGAAGCCAACGCGCAGACGGTGGCGAATACCCAGTACACGTTAAAAATTCTCGGCGGCCTCCCTGCGATTGTGGATGAACAAGAGGAAGAGATTCTTACCGCAGAGGTTCATGCGATTATGGAGGCTGTGTTTAATGATCCCGCGGACACCCTGTGGCGCAAAGTATTTAACTCGATAAAAAACGGCATTATCGATGTGCCCTTCTCTCCGCACATCATCAACCACAACAAAATGATTACTATTCGTGATCCGCAGAAGAATATTCGGATTATCGATAGAGGAAGCGTTCCCATACCGGATCACTGTTTTGAGTATGAAAAATCCCGCTGTGACCTTGACAAAGACACAACGAGTATCGTCAATGACATCATTCATGATATTGGGATAATGCAGTGAGTGAACATGCCGAGAAGCTATTAGTCGATGTGGGCAGTACCTACTTCAAAGTGTGTACCCCCAACTCGATAGAGCAGCATTTTAGAGATTTCAATAAACGAATTCTCGATGATTTAATGCACAAGTGTGGTGAAACGTTACAACGGTTCAGCTCAGATAATATCCACATATGCTCTTCGGCCAACGGTGGTTTGAGTACGCTGATAATTGGGCTTACTAATTCCTACTCTTTAAAATACGCCACCAATATTGCCTATAACTCAGGTATCAATGTCATCGACTCCATTGTGTATCAAGATATTGATGAGCACTCCATTCCGAGTGAGCTGATCGATGTGGTCATTGTCGTTGGTGGCATTAATTCAAACAGCGGTGTGTTTGATAGCAAACTCGGTGAGTTTATTAAGAAGCTCAACTATTCCAATGTGGTGTATGTGGGTAACACTCAAGATGCGAAAATACTAGAATCGACAGTAGATCGACTAGTCGTTCTTCCCAACATTATTGATGATCGACTACACATTGTTGAACAGCATCTTCGGGAATACCTCACCAATCTTTACCAACAAGATATTGAGGGCAAGGAGGATATAAAACACCTCTATGAGTTAACCAGTAATCAGATTTTTTCCACGCCTTTTGTGGTGAACAAGTCGCTGCCCCTAATACATACATCCTTTGCTGTGACAGACCCTTTCATATTGTTTGATATTGGCGGCGCCACCACGGACGTACACTACTCTAAGGATTTAGTCAGCGATAATATTGTTACCGACCAAGGCCATGATCGAATCGTATTTAAAAAACTTGGGGTGTACAAATCCAGGCAATCGTTAATCTTTACAGCGGAAAACAATGAATATGCGTACGAACTTCTGATGCATCTAAAAGTGACAGAGAATATCTACAGCGAGCAAACAGAGAAAGCCACTAAAATTCTGATGCAGATGGCGATTTTCCTGGTGCTGTGTCAGATGTCGAACTATCGGCCTTCCTACGTTACATTGAAGCTTCTATCGATGAACTCAATAGTGTTCACCGGTGGCATTACCAAAGTGCTCACCACGGAAGACATCGAAGATGTCATCGCTTTTTTCTATCGTAAAATTCTGAATTCCGATCATAAGCCAGCGACCGTTTTGGATAAAAACTATGATATCTGGACACTTGGAGCTAGGGAACAGGCCACATGTCAATAAACTGTATTCGTATTCTGCTTGAAAAGGCCGAAGAGGCACATCCTGATAAAGTTGCTTTGGTACACGCAGAAAAACAGCTCACCTATTCTGAGTTGTTACTACGTGTTAACCAAATAGCGCTCTACTTGCAGGAATTGGATCTACCAAAAGGTGCGCGAGTTGGGATTTATACCAAGAAAGATATTTCACAGGTAATCGCAATTTTAGCAGTTCTGTCCACCGACTATATTTTGGTACCTTTAACGCGGCTGTTAAAGCCGGAACAAGTGCAATACATAATCGATGATTGTGAGATTCAGTGCGTCATCACAGACAAACTCAAGCTTGAGAGTATTGAAGAAATAAAGTTCGATGGGCACATAATTTCTATTGAAACAGCAGGAAAGGACATCCCCTCCTTTGAGGAGATATTTAAATACTATAACAAGCCTTACCAATGCGATATCAATGGTCACGACAATGCCGTTATAACCTACTCGTTTGGGCTTACCGGCACTCCCAAAGGCATTGTTATATCGCACAGAAATTTGATTGATTCTGCCAGGGTGGTGTCTCAGTATTTAGAGCTGAATGAACAGGATGTGATTTCTGGCTTACTGATATTCAATCTTGATTATGGATTGAACCAAATATTTTGTGCTCTGTTGAACAAAGCTACCCTTGCCTTACATCGATTTATCTTACCCGATGACTTCTTTAATCATGTCATCAACGATGGTGTAACGGTATTGCCGCTGATGCCGGTGAATATCTCGCAAATGTTCGATGAAGATCTCTACACCGCCCCCACCGTTGAACTACTAGACAATGTACGTATCATCACCTCCTCTGGCGGGAATGTGACTGAGAGGATGATAGAAAATTGCTCGAAAACCTTCAGAAACGCTCATTTCTACTCTATGCATGGGCTTACCGAGGCCTTCCGTTCCACGTATCTGCACCCATCTCAGATTAAGATTCGGCCCAATTCGATTGGTAAACCCATTCCAGATGTCGAATTGTATGTGATTGACGAGAACGGATTAGAATGCGAACCCCGTGTTGTGGGAGAGTTGATCCACCGCGGTGGCTACATTTACAGAGGCTTTTGGAATGCACCAAAAGAAACCTCAGAACGATTCAAATCGGTTCAGATGTTAAAGAATGTGGTCGATTTGCAAGGACAATTAACAGATGAAATTGTCGTAGCTACTGGCGACTATGTTTATAAAGACGAAGAGGGATATTTTTACTTTGTTGATCGTCGCGATGACATGATCAAAACCAGTGGTTTCCGAGTTTCTCCTTATGAAGTTGAATCGGTCGTGGAAAAAAACCTACCACAGATACACCAGTGCGCTGTATTTGGTATGGAAAACCCTCAAATTGAAGAAGAGATCGTGATGGTGTATTCCGCGGCCGGTGAGCTTTCGGAGAAAGAAATCACCTTTGAGCTTAAAAAACATCTCGCCTCTTACATGATCCCCAGCCGAATTGTTTACCGAAAATCACTACCACTGGTACAAAGCGATCAGAACCAAATCAACAAAGAGGAATTAAAAAACGAGTTAGCTGGCGAGTAATTCAATGCCTAGAAACCGTATCTAAAAAATATTCTAAGCACGAATACCGCAACCTAGAGCATAGCTAATGCGCGCAAGCACTATCTGGAGGTAAATCCCGCCATTATGAGCGAAATCGAACTAGATATACCCACTCGCAATAAAGCCCTAATCGCACCGTTTCGTAAAGCCATGTATGACTTTGATGAATCTTCTGTGCGGGCGTCACTTCAGCACATCATTTCACCCGATGCAGCAATTCATATGGCGTATCCGCTCGGTGACATGCAGGGTCCGACAGAGCTGTACGATAAATCCTATGCACCGCTTTTTCGGGCGATTCCTGATCTGGAGCGGCGCGACTATATCGTCATGGCAGGCCCCACTGAGCATGGTGATAGTTGGGTGGGTTGTGGTGGTTTTTATACCGGTACGTTCATCGCTCCCTGGCTCGACATACCACCCACAGGGCACATGGTGCATATGCGGTTTCACGAGTTCTATCGGGTAGTTGAAGACAAAGTGGTTGAGGTTCAAGCCATTTGGGATATACCTGAATTAATGCTGCAAGCCGGCGCCTGGCCCATGGCGCCGAGCTTAGGTCGTGAGTGGCATGTGCCAGGGCCGGCGACCAGTGATGGGTTGGTGCCCGGACCCTTCGACCAGACTCGCTCAAATAATGCCTGCCAGCTAGTCGTCGACATGCTTGAACATATGAAGAAACATCCATCTCAAGGTGGTCCCGAATTGATGGAAATGGAGCGGTTTTGGCATCCGCGCATGAGCTGGTATGGGCCATCTGGCATCGGTACCGGCAGGGGCATTTCAGGTTTTCGCCATTGGCACCAAATCCCATTTCTCAACGCCATGCCGGATCGAGGGCTTGAACGCGAAAAGATTACCTATCATTTTTTTGGTGATGGCGACTATGTGGCGGTAACAGGTTGGCCTAACATGATTCAAACCGTCACACACGATGGTTGGATGGGCATAGCGCCGGCGGGCAAACGAATAACGATGTGTTCTCTAGATTTTTGGCGGATCGAGAACGGATTAATCCGTGAGAATTGGGTGATGGTTGATCTTCTCGATGCCTGGCATCAGCTTGGTGTTGATGTGTTTGCCAGGTTGCGTGAGTTCAATAAAGCACGGGTTGCTGGCAGCATTCCTTTTCCAGCTACAGATCGCTAATGCGATCTTTTCAGTAGCCCAAGAACTGCATCGTTAAAACGAAAACGCCACCGCAATCGTAAAGTGTTTCCTGATGATCAGGCTGCGTTTAAAGTGGTCTATTTGGCTATTGACCAAGCATCCAAAAGTGGACGATGCCGATTAGAAACTGGAATCCTACATTGAACAGATTTAGTATTGAATTTGGTGAACAGGTAACCGCACACCTTTAACCCTTATAGGCGTTTGCACACTTAAAAAGACAGTCTCATAAAATGCCGAAGCTTAAATACAGTCCCATTCGTCCAGCGTAAATTCCATAATCGCGTTAATCGATTGCGATTTAGTTTTCCCTGATCGACTCGGCGCGTAGACATAAATAGCCGGTCCATAGGCGTTGTCAGTTTCAACACAATTAGCGCGCAAATAGTACCTCCGATTTCTCGTGCAATTCGATGTCGCAAGATAGTCATCAGATATGGATTCACCCGGCGACAGCCGAAGATCACTATCACTGGCATCGTGAAACCAGCCGCCTTTGGTCAAGCGCCGCCAGGTTCCACCAATGCGTTTAGATTTGGATGCGCTCGGTAATATATTGATATCTCCGTTTGTGCCATTTGTGACTGTAATGTTAATTAAACACGATGCGCGTGCGATCGGAGTTGCTACAACAGCACTACCACACAGCACTACGGCCGTAACTATCTTGAAAAGTTTCATAAATCATTAAACTTCATGGATTCAAGGCCTAATGTAGCAATGTAGTGGATGTAAGGCAAACGCAGTCTCGGAGTATTCAATTTCCATGGCGGTGCGGTGCATCTCGAGCGCAGGCGGATGTTTCGAAGATATATCTACACCTACTGGGTTTCCCCCAAATTCGCCGTCTGAAAAAGACGCGGCTTTAAATAGTTCTTTGCTCATACTTGGACTCAACTTCCCATATCAACGGGCAAATCCTGTCGTTAACTTGTCGTTCATTAGTCTCACCGACTGTGATTTAGCGTTACTGTGTAATAGTACCTAACTTACATTAGCCCCCTTTTTAGAAGCTAGCTAATCACTGATACCCGACTGTTAAACCTCCAAATCTAGCACCAGAATGCCTTCAATTCCGCCCTCAGCATGGTCAACTAGTGACTTTCCAAGCTGTTTATGGGTTTTATTGTCGATGTATTGTTGCAAACTTTCCCAGCTGTTGAAGTCGATAACGAACCCGTGCATATACCCACGTTCGATCTGTTCAGGGCTTTTCGAACGCCCGCCGGTAAAACCACTGGCGCAGTCCATCTGGTCTACCAATCGATTTAATCCATCATAGATTTCAGAGATAGTGTCCTCAGACACGTCTCTTTTAAATTTTGTCAGAACAATATGTCGGATCATGATTTGACCTCAGCGGTGTGTAACTAGAACCTTAAGCAATGCGTTGCCTTGAATCTATCGAGAAAAAATGCAATTTATCCGGATTGAGTTCGAGCGAGATCGTCTCACCATATTGGGGTTTTAGGTTATTGGGAATTCGCGCTATAAAAGCCATTGATTCTTCTTGTACTGTGATAAATGTATCGGAGCCGGTAGGCTCAACAAACGTGATAGGTAGTGTGATGGTGTCATTACTCCCATTGATTGGATCGGCCAGCGTGATGTCCTCAGCTCGGATACCCATCAGGACATCGGTGTGTTTTTTCGACAGTTCCCACAATTGATTAGATGGATTGGGGATGCTGATTTGATGTCTACCAATTTTGACACCAAGTCCTTGTTCGAGGGGTTGTAAGCTTGCCTTGACTTTGTTCATCGCCGGTGAGCCCATAAAGTCAGCTACAAACTCATTCGCTGGGGCATCGTAAATTTCTTCTGGAGTGCCTGTCTGCAGAACTTGTCCGTCGTTGAGTACTGCGATCTTAGTGGCCAGAGTCATCGCTTCAATTTGATCATGAGTTACGTACACGATGGTTGTACCTAGGCGTTCGTGAAGTTTTTTTATTTCAACTCGCATATCTACGCGAAGCCTTGCATCGAGATTTGACAAAGGCTCATCGAATAAAAATACGCGAGGATCTCTGACGAGTGCCCTACCCATGGCGACCCGCTGTCGTTGCCCTCCTGAGAGTTGAGCGGGTTTGCGTTTCAACAGCTGACCTATTTGCAATATATCCGCAACTTCCGCAATTTTCTGTTTACGCTCATTTTTTGGAACCCCGCGCGTTTCCATGCCAAAGCCGATATTTTTCTCCACATTCATGTTTGGATAAAGTGCATAGGATTGAAAGACCATCGCTATGTCCCGCTGTGATGGGTGCAATCCCATGATTGAGCGGCAGCCAAGAGCAATATCACCCGAAGAAGGCGTTTCAAAACCTGCAATTAAATTCAATAAGGTGGACTTTCCACAACCAGAGGGCCCTACCAGAACTAAAAATCCGCCCTCTTCCATATCGATATTTATGTCGTGTAAAACCTCGACATTTCCGAAGGCTTTGTGAATGTTAGAAATTTTTAAAAACGATGGGTTGATATTTGATTGAGAGTCGCCTGACATATGTTTATCCTTTTACCGCACCAGCCATGAGGCCACGAACAAAATATCGACCTGACACCACATAGACGATTAGCGTTGGTAGAGCCGCTAGAATTGCGCCGGCAAAGTGGACGTTGTACTCCTTCACACCAGTGGAGGAACTCACTAGATTGTTCAGTGCCACGGTCATTGGCATGGAGTCGGCATCGGCAAAACTGGCACCGAATAGAAAATCGTTCCATATGTTCGTGAACTGCCAAATGACCGTGACCACTATGATGGGTGCAGAAGACGGCAGTAAAATCCTAAAGAAGATACGAAAGAATCCGGCACCATCAATCTGTGCAGCTCGCACTAATTCAGAGGGAAATGCTTCATAGTAATTTCGAAAGAACAAGGTGGTAAATCCTAACCCATAAACGACATGCACTAACACCAAGCCGCCAGTGGAACCCGCCAGTCCCAAAATTCCGAGCATGCGAGCCATGGGAATCAACACAATTTGAAACGGTATAAAACACGAAAGAAGCAGAAGGCCAAAGACCAATCCGTGACCCCGAAAGCGCCACTTAGTTAATATGTACCCATTGAGTGCACCCAGAATGGTCGAAATCACAACCGCGGGTACCACCATAGCTAAAGAGTTTAGAAAGTACGGTTTCAGACCTGTGGCTTGTACGCCAATTTGTGCCTGACTCCAGGCTTGGCTCCATGGTTGCAGCGTCACGGCACTCGGCAGAGCGAGCATATCTCCTTGTCTGATTTCTTCCAAGGGTTTTATGGAATTTACCAGCATGACGTAGAGCGGTAATAGATAGTAAATCGCAAAAAATAACAGGGCTGAATATAAAACCAACCGCATTAGGCGACTTGAGTGTTGAGTGGGCTGCGCAGGGATGCTCATTGCACTTTACTCGAGCGCAGTTCCGAGTATAAATAGGGGACGATTATCGAAAAGATCATAACGAGCATAATG
>JAHQVR010000147.1 GCA_019634245.1 Gammaproteobacteria bacterium | reverse complement strand
CACCGCCGGGTCGACAGTTCAATTCGTGTTAAACGGTGATCGCCGTACATTCGAATACACCAGCGTCGATTTTTATACCGAAAACAACTTCAGCTCGGGCTTTGAGGTCGATGGTGAGTTCATCGAAAACAATCGCTGTGATCGCTATGACCTTAACAATAATCCTGTAGGTGGTAGCTCGACTGGCGGCACCACCGGCAGTTCAACCGATGGTGGCTCCACTGATGGGGGCAATGGTGGAAACACCCCAACCACGGTGCAAATCACCAATGAAGACAATGGCCAGGAATTCTTGACCGCTTGGGAATGCTACAACTCAAATCAATTAGGGTTTGCGTTTGTCTTTGGCGCCAATGGTAGAGGTGCTTATTTTGAACAAGGAGACCAGGATGTGACGGGCATAGACTCCTGGGGGATCAGCGGCAGCAACATCCAATTTAGCTTCGGCTCCAACAGCGGCACGATATCCAATGTCAGTATGCAAGACAATGACTTCTTCACTAGCTCGGATTTTGTTGAAGCCGGAGCCTCACGCGGCGCACTGTCCTGTCAGCTGGTACAGCTGTAGAACATGCTCCGAAACCAGGATTAGGGACGATAAGCAGTACCAAGCGCGAAGGACAGTCGCAGACTTTGGGAAGAGTCGGAAAAAGCCGGCCCAGTAATTTGGGTCGGCTTTTTTTATGTTCGCCAAGTCAATCGTTTAACGGACCTAGGTTCGCCGGCCCGATCGATAACAGCGTTTAAGGGCTCAGCACACACCTTTAAGTAATGCGCCGTCGCATGCACCAGCACATCAGGTGATTTAAGCACACCCACATGCCCTGGCCAAAACACCAAATCTTCGGCAGTTCGTTCAGGCGAGGGTACGGGCTCACCTACCACAGGTTCCTGTTCGCCACTATCTCGGGGAACCTGCAGGCCTTTCAATTGACACAACTGTTGCACCAAACCTGAGCAGTCACAACCATCAACCGATCGCCCTCCCCATAGATAGGGAGTATTGTGATAGTAGCTTAGGGCAAGTTCACTCAACGGGCGCTTGTCCACGCGCAAAACAGGTGCTACATGCCCACGCCAAAGATAGCCCCCGCCCTTCAGTTGCAGAAACGATCCATCGCCATCATCAGCCACTAAAGCGAGTTCACTGCCCAGAATCAATCGTTGCAGGGTGGTAGATTTGATATCCGGTTTCTCAAACACCCAGGTGGACGCATTGGTCACCAGGTGGGTCGTTGGTGTATCGCTTTGCGCCAGTGATCGCTCGAGAATATATCCCTTATAGCCGTCTCGTAGCAATCTCACGTGTGCCCAATCGGTAGAGTGCCCAAGAACTTCAACAGCCTCCCCAAAAAGCCCTTCTGTGACAGTTTCAGCCTGCGCCCGCGGCTCAGCTTTAACGCGTGTGGCGCACACACAAATTCTATGGATCTTCAACTCGGTTACTATCCCCTTGATGATGATAAAAAGCCTAGCACGCTCAAGGATTCAAATTGACTCAAAAACAACCCTTCTTTGATGGGCACAATGATGTCCTCACCCGGCTGTACGACTCTTCCGTTGACGAGGCCGTACAGGCATTTGTTGCTGGCAATGGCAAAGGACATATAGATTTACCTCGCATGCAGGAAGGTGGTTTAGTGGGCGGTCTATTCGCGCTGTTTGTCTCACCCAAAGCGGGAAATGGCGACGGACTCGATTTCTCTAAACTCAAAGGTAAAGCCTTTGATCTGCCACTACCTCCGATGATGCCGGTAGAAATTGCGCTGCCAGTGGTTATGAGGCAAGCAGCTCTGCTACGCCGGTTCGTCAACGCGTCCAACGGACAGCTGCAATTGTGCACCACTGCTACCCAAATACATCAGGCATTGTCAGTAGGCTCTACCGTCGCCGTCATGCACATGGAAGGTGCTGAATGTCTGGATGAAGATTTACTCAACTTAGATATTCTGTATGCCGCCGGACTTCGTTCGCTGGGACCTGTTTGGAGCCGCCCTACCCGGTTTGCTCACGGTGTGCCGTTTAAGTTTCCTGGAAGTCCTGATACGGGACCTGGCCTGAGCTCTGATGGTGAAGCGCTCGTAAAACGGTGTAACGAACTAAAAGTAGTGATCGACTTATCGCACATCAACGAAAAAGGCTTCTGGGATGTCGCGCAGCTTAGCAATTCCCCGTTGGTCGCTTCTCACTCAAACGCCCACGCACTCTGCCCCAGCACACGTAATCTCACGGATGCACAATTAGAGGCCATTGCCAGCAGTAACGGGTTTGTAGGTGTTAACTTTGCCACATCGTTTTTACGCAGCGATGGCCAAATGCGGCGCGACACTGAATTGTCCACCGTGTTATCGCAGCTGGACTATTTGATGGAAAAGCTCGGTGAGGACCGAGTGGGGTTTGGATCGGATTTCGATGGCGCCATCGTGCCCCAAGACATTGGATCCGCCGCCGGCTTGCCGACATTAGCTGAAGCCATGCGCGCGCATGGTTACAATGACGAACTCATGGACAAACTCTGCCTTCACAATTGGATTCGTTTGCTGGAGCGAACCTGGGGTAGCTAATGCTCGATGCTAACAACATTCGATATTTGGTCGTACATTGCTCCGATACCCCGGATGAAGAAAACTTAACAGCACGAGACATTCATGCCATGCACCAAGGGTTTGGCTGGCACGGTATCGGTTACCACCGACTCATTCAACGCTCTGGAAAGATTGAACACGGTCGACCAGATTTCTGGATTGGTGCCCATGTGTATGGACACAATGAAGAAACGCTCGGTGTGTGTCTGATCGGTAGAAGCCAGTTTACCGACGAACAGTTCGATTCACTCGAACAGGTGCTGAGTCGATGGTTGTCTGAATACCCTGAGGCAGAAGTTGTCGGGCATAGAGACTTTAGCTACACCGATAAAACCTGCCCGAATTTTGATGCCAAAAAATGGTGGCAAACACTCGGCAGAAACAAACCTAAACTGGCATAAATCATTTTTTACCGACTATTCCGGTGGCAGTAGCCAAATTAAGCTTATCTCGTATAAACCACAACAAGATTAACGATGGAATTACCATTAGAGTGGTAAATATAAAAAATAATCCCCAATCTCCATTGAGTTTATCCACCATCCACCCCGATCCCGATGCCATTGTAGTTCGGCCAAAGGTGGCGATGGATGCCAATAGGGCATATTGAGTGGCCGTGTAGGTGCGATCCACCAACAAAGAAATAAACGTAACGAACGCAACTGTGGCAAATGCCGCGGCGATATCATCGACGACAACAGCTAGAGCGAACAACCCCTTAGAGGGTCCAACCCAAGCCAACAGTGAAAACATCAAATTGGTACACGCCATGGCTATACCCGCCACAAACAAAGCTCTTACAACACCAGCTTTAAATGCAAACCACCCACCCAGTAGAGTGAATGCCACTGTGGTGATCCATCCCAAAGTTTTTGAGTAAACAGCAATGTCTGATTTGGAGAAGCCCAATTCTTTGTAAAACACCAAAGACATCTTACCCATGAATGCTTCACCAATTTTAAACAGAAAAACAAACGCTAAAATCGCAGCCCCTATTTGCCAACCATTTTTCTTAAAAAAGCTAACCAACGGCCCGAGTATGGTACTGATAAACCAGCTAACGACCGTTCCGACTAAACTGCCGCTCGGGATTCCTAAATTTTCGGCTACTTTAGTTTGCGCGAGCCGTTGTTGTTCTCGTCGAAATACATCAGACACTTCTGGAACAAACATTAAGGCATAGTTACACATCACTATTAAGACACCTAAAACCAGGAAGGTAATTTGCCAGTAGTTGGTGTAGCCCAAAGTTTCCAACCGCTCTGCAACGAAAAGCATGATGGCCCCGCCTAGCTTATATCCAGTCCACCAACCGACTACAGCCATTGCAGCACCGGCTGCCATAGATGCTTTTTGCTCTGCAGGTATTTGTTCGATTCGGAGAGCATCAATCGTGATGTCTTGTGTGGCTGAACATATGGCTATTACCAAGCCGATCGCAACCACCATCCAGAGATTCTCGGCCGCATCTAACTGTGTCCAGACTAATAAACACAGCAGCATGATGGTCTGCAAAGTGAAAATCCATGATTTGCGATGACCAATCTGATCAGTCAATATGGGTATTCGAATTCGGTCAACTAGTGGCGCCCACCAGAAATTGATTGCGTAAACACCAAAGATAAGACCCGCAAAACCAATGGTACTGCGGCTCAATCCATCCTCTTTCAACCATAAAGTCAGTGCCGTTCCTATAATAATCCAAGGAAATCCGCTGATGATTCCGAGCAAGAAAATTCTGAGCATGCGCCGATCTGCATAGACAGACAGTGATGGGTTACTCTGATTCATTAGTCGCTCATACAATTCAATTTCGCCCAGTATACTGAGGGCCCTCGCCCGTCGCTGTAGCAAAATTGATCAGCACCTAAGACTCAACAGAGAAATTGAGACACTATGAAAATGGACTCTCCCATTCGCGGTTACCTTGAGGGCTACTACGGTAAGTTACTTCGATGGTCAGAGCGCCACCAAATAATTTCAACGCTGAGCGAACTCGGATTGAACAGTTACTTCTATGCACCTAAGGAGGATGTTCTACACCGCTTACACTGGCGTACACCCTACGAACAGTCGTGGCGTCTATCATTCAATTCTTTCTGCACTCACGCAACACAAAGCGGTGTTGCCGTACTCGCTGGTATAGCACCAGGGTTGGATTTTAATTTTGATCAGTTTGAACCTGATAGTGACTTTGGTCATTTAGTCGCTAAAGCTAAACAACTGCTAAGCGATGGTGCTGACCACGTTGTTGTACTGTGGGATGATATTGACGACACATTCCCGAAGAACTTACAGAAACTGACCGAAGGTAAAGCCCACGCGACTGTCGTGAACCTATTGTCTAAAGAGCTAGGTCAGCCCATTTTTACGGTGCCCAGAGTCTACGCCCGAGATATTAAAAATAAAAATCAGTACCGAGAAGAGTTTTTTGCAACACTGAACGTGCAAAACCCGGTGATTCTTTGCGGTGATGCTATTGTCGTAAGTGACACCAGTGTCGAGCAGTTGCAAGCTCTTGCCCAAAATAAATCACACCGAGTTATTTTATGGGATAACTTCTATGCCAATGACTACTGTCCAAGACGATTGTTTGTTGGGCCTTGGACAGGCCGAAGCAAGATCGATGAGTATCTTTTGAATCCAACAGGCCTACCCTACACCGACCAACTGTTGCTCACTATGGCCAGCGCTTGTCACACATCCGACAACATGCACAAAGCCTGGGAACAGACGCTAAAGGAATTTGAGGTACCCACAGCCTTCAGGGCACTGGGCGACTATTTTGATACACCAGTTTTTGGTGACCGCGTTGAACTAGCTACCATAGATATCACCATAAACACCGCCGAAGCTTTGGAAGAGTGTTTATGGAAGTGGAAAAGTCCATTGGCTCGGGAATGGTATCCCTACCTTATGAGTCTAAAACACGATCTGGCACTGCAAAGCAAAAGCCTGCCCGAAGATCGAATCATTAAAACCCAACCGGCGCCACTGGCTACAACACT
>JAHQVR010000146.1 GCA_019634245.1 Gammaproteobacteria bacterium | reverse complement strand
CAGGTAGTTTGTATACCTGCTCTTGAGGCTGTGATTGTTACAACGGCGGGTTTTGCCGGTGGGTGATAATCGATCTGGCCCTTGTTTGACGACTACTGGATACCAGCGTTAGCGTCGACTGCCACCACCTTGTAAAGCTTTTAAACTGGCCCGCAGTCTTAAATCGTCTTTCGATCCCGGAGCCACATGTCGAAGTGCAAGCTCTAGCTGTCCGACCGCTCGGCCGAGCTCATCAAACCCTTCATAGTAGCGCGCCAACGATTCATGGCTACCCGCTTGATTGCCCAGGCGTTGTTGAATATTGGCAAGCTGACGCCAGGCTCGTGGGCTTGGATTGTCTGCATTTCGCAGATAATACAATGCGACATCCATGGCGTCGGTATGACGCCTAACTCGAATCAAGTGTTCGACCAATTTTTCCACTATCGAGTATTTATTCGGATAGAGCTCCAGTAAATCCTGCAACGCATCTCGGCTTTTTGTCGATTGACCTCTAGCTTCGAGAATTTCAGCTTTGAGAATCGCTGCCATCGGATGTCCTGGCGCAATTTTGTCGAGCTCTTGCAAAGCGCTGTCTGCACTGTTGAGTCGGTTGGCCTGGAAGTTCAGTAACGCTATGGCATAGGCGCTGCCTGCGTTTCGCTGACGTTTGAATTTTGCCTGGTGCGCACGCAGCAACTGAGCGGAGTCGCGTGTGGTCAGCACACCTAAACGGGCACTGAATAGCTCGAAATCTATTTGCGGTTGATAGCCTCTCGCGTTACTTGACTGAGCACGATCTTTGGCTTCTGCGATACGATTATTGTCTAGTGGGTGTGTGCGCAGATATTCGATTTGCGCTCCCGAGGTGTTGAGGCGGTTTTTCCGCTGCATAATGGCAAACGTTTCGGCCATTGCGTGAGGGTTGAATCCGGCATTGGCCAGTATTTCAATACCGATGCGATCGGCTTCTATTTCGTTGGTTCGCGTAAAATTGATCGCTGATTGCTGTGTGGCTGCAATCCCTGCTGCCAAAGCCGCCTGCCCAGCCTCTGGCGATGCCTGTCCAATCAATATAGCAGCGAGCACCGCAGCTGCTGCGCTCAGAGACGCTGATCGACCGGTGGCGAACGTGCGAGCGTGATGTCTTTGAGTCACGTGGGCAACCTCATGCGCCACTACACTGGCCAGTTGGTCTTCGAACTGCATCGCATCGATCAAACCTACATTGACGCCGATGTACCCACCTGGGATCGCAAACGCGTTGATCGTGTCTTCGTTGATGATGAAAAAGGTATAAGCCTGTCCATTGGTTTTGCCGGAGGCTAGCGCTAGTCGCGAGCCCAGGGCTTGAATGTATTCCTCGCTCTGAACATCGCGCACCAGAGGTAATTGGGCACGTATGGAGCGCATTAGCTGAGCACCTATCGCGCGTTCTTCAAGCGGACTCAGTGCGTTGTCAGCGGGCTCACCCATATCCGGTAGTTGATTTTGCGCTTGCACGGTCAGGCTGAGCATCAGCAGGAGTACAGAGACGACGGCCTGGACGGCCGACAATCCGCTGGACCATCGATTCAGAGGTAGAGACAATGCTGTTATTCGGTTTCGGGGGAGCACAAGATTTATGATTGGCTGGAAAGTCAGTTTGCTGTCGCACGCAATTAGTAGGATACCCCTACATGATAGTGCGCACATCGTGCCAATCTACCACGGGCTTCTCACAATACGGAAACAAGTCGCACAATTACGACAATGAGGCTCAGAAGCAGTATATCCGTGGACGGCTCGATTGGTTATACTCCTCGGTCGTTCTGGGGCACGACACAATCCGACCCTGTAGCAAATTGGTATCTCGCGCGAGCAACCCATTCGCACGATTCTAGCGGCTCAAACCCACCAGTCGCGTCTCAGATACCCATTGATGGTGCTACGGGACCACCTCGACGACACACAAGTACCTTTGGGCCCGCCAGGTTCTGGCAGGTCTTCAGGCGTATCCAAAAAAAGAGGCCCTGCGGGCCAGCACTGCGCATTGCGTCCTGTCGCCCACTGCGAATCGATGCGCGGCGAAATTGTATAGCGAGGAAAAAAAGGTGGAGTTATCTGGTGGTGAGCTGCTCGTTGAAGCGCTCAAAGAAGAAGGTGTCGAGTACCTATTTGGGTATCCGGGCGGAGCTGTGCTCCATATTTACGATGCGCTTTATGAACAGAATTCTGTAAAGCACATCTTGGTGCGTCACGAGCAGGGTGCGACCCATGCCGCTGATGGGTATGCCCGAGCTACCGGAAAGCCGGGTGTGGTTCTGGTGACCAGCGGCCCAGGCGCAACCAATGCGGTAACGGGCATTGCAACGGCTTTCATGGATTCAATTCCAATGGTTATTCTCACCGGGCAGGTGCAGAGCCGTTTTATCGGAAGTGATGCGTTTCAAGAAGTGGATTGTGTGGGTATCACGCGACCCTGTGTAAAGCATAATTTTCTAGTCAAATCTCTCGAAGACTTTGCGCCGACGCTGAAAAAGGCGTTCCATGTAGCAACCACTGGGCGTCCGGGTCCGGTGGTGGTCGATATCCCCAAAGACTTCACTACACCGGGTGTGACTACTGAGTTCAACTATCCAAAGACGGTCTCAATGCGCTCCTATAACCCGGCGGTAGAAGGTCACCCCGGCCAAATACGTAAGGCGGTGGAATTGATCCGTGGTGCTAAGCGCCCAATGATTTATTCTGGTGGCGGAGCCGTATTGGGCAACGCGTCAACGGAATTGACGGAATTTGCCAGACTTCTAGGCTATCCAGTGACTCAAACACTGATGGGGCTTGGGGCGTTTCCAGCATCGGACAAAAACTTTGTGGGAATGCTCGGGATGCACGGTACCTATGAAGCCAATATGGGCATGCACGATTGTGATGTACTGATTGCCATCGGTGCTCGCTTTGATGATCGCGTCACTGGAGAGACCAAGAGCTTTTGCCCACACGCGAAAATTGTTCATGTGGATATAGACCCGGCATCTATCTCTAAAACCGTCACTGTCGACGTACCGATCGTCGGAGATGTTGCTCAGGTACTTAAGTCGATGACTCAACAAATCAAGGACGCTGGGCCGCTGACCAATACTGAGGATCTGGCTAAGTGGTGGGCGCAGATCAATGAATGGCGATCATCTGATTGTTTAAGCTACGACAAGTCGGGTGACGTGATAAAGCCGCAGGCCGTGGTTGAATCCGTGTGGCGCGCTACCAAAGGCGACGCCTACGTTTGTTCCGATGTGGGTCAACACCAAATGTGGGCGGCGCAGTTCTATGGCTTTGATAAACCGCGACGCTGGATAAACTCAGGCGGCCTGGGAACGATGGGGTTCGGGCTACCGTCAGCCATTGGTGTTCAACTGGCATTTCCTGAAGAGACGGTTGTGTGTATTACCGGTGAAGCCAGTATCCAAATGTGTATTCAGGAACTCTCAACTTGCTTACAGTACAACTTGCCTATCAAGATCATTAATTTGAACAATCGCTATATGGGCATGGTTCGTCAGTGGCAAGAATTTTCTTACGAAAAGCGATATTCGCACTCCTACATGGATGCACTGCCCGATTTTGTCAAATTGACTGAGAGCTATGGGCACGTGGGGATGCTTATCGACAAACCAGAAGATGTGGATGCAAAAGTTGAAGAAGCCTTTGCAATGAAAGATAGGTTAGTGTTCCTCGACTTTATTACCGATCAGACCGAGAATGTGTACCCCATGATCGAGGCCGGGAAAGGCCATCATGAAATGCGTTTGAATCCGGCGAGGGAGTTAGCCTGATGCGGCACGTTATTTCGGTTCTGATAGAAAATGAATCTGGTGCTTTGTCACGGGTGTCAGGGTTATTCAGTGCGCGTGGTTACAATATTGAATCACTGACAGTGGCACCAACGAATGACCCAACATTGTCTAGGATGACGATTGTCACCACTGGTACTGAGCGAGTGGTTGAGCAGATTATCAAGCAGTTAAATAAGCTGGTTGATGTGGTGAGGCTTACCGATCTGACGGAAGTGAATTTTATTGAGCGTGAGATTATGCTCATAAAGGTGCGAGCGCTGGATAGTGGCCGAGAAGAGCTAAAGCGCTTGTCTGATATCTTTCGTGGCCGTGTTCTTGATGTCACCGAAACGAGTTACGTTATAGAAATGACCGGTGATGATCAAAAAATTTCAGCCTTCATGGATACGGTGGGTGCTGAAAATATCATTGAAGTAGTGCGTTCAGGAGCAGTGGGTATTGCTCGTGGCGAGAAGTCGCTTAAAATTTAATTCATACATTCGGAGACCTCCATGCAGGTGTATTACGACAAAGACGCGGACCTATCGATCATTCAGAACAAGACGGTAGCCATCATTGGTTATGGGTCTCAAGGCCACGCCCATGCAAACAATTTAAAGGACTCTGGTGTCAAGGTTGTTGTGGGTTTGCGGGAAGGCTCGTCATCTGCCAAGAAGGCGGCGGCGGCTGGTCTGGAAGTACGAGATATCGCAGAAGCCGTGCGCTTAGCCGATATGGTAATGGTGCTGGCGCCAGATGAGCATCAGGCTGCGCTCTACAAATCTCACATTCATGAGAATTTGCGCGAAGGCGCTGCTTTGGCTTTTGCTCATGGGTTCAATATCCATTATCAGCAAATTGTTCCTCGAGAAGACATCGATGTTCTTATGATTGCGCCAAAAGGTCCCGGTCATCTCGTGCGCTCAACCTACGTAGAAGGTGGTGGTGTTCCCACGCTTATTGCCGTGGCTCAAAACCCGTCAGGACAGGCGTCTGAGATCGCTTTGTCTTATGCTTCTGCCAATGGTGGTGGTCGCGCCGGTATTATCGAAACCACATTCCAAGAAGAAACAGAAACAGACCTTTTTGGCGAGCAAGTGGTACTCTGTGGCGGTACTACTGCATTGGTTCAAATGGGTTTCGAAACGTTGGTCGAAGCCGGGTATGCTCCGGAAATGGCTTACTTCGAATGCTTGCACGAACTTAAACTGATTGTCGATTTGATGTATGAAGGCGGCATTGCCAACATGCGGTATTCGATTTCGAACACAGCTGAATACGGCGATATAAAAACCGGACCAAGAATCATCACTGAAGACACCCGTAATGAAATGCGAACGATTTTGAAAGAGATTCAAAATGGTGAATTTGCCCGGGATTTTATTCAGGAGAATCTCTCCGGTGCTGCAACTCTCAAGGCCAAACGCCGATTGGCCTATGAACACCCCATTGAAACCGTGGGCGAACGTTTGCGTAACATGATGCCTTGGATCAAGGCCAGTGCCAAAGTTGACCGAGAGATAAACTGACCTTAGGTGAAACAGTCCAGCTATAGATGAGCGAACTCTCCCCATCGAGCCCCCCGCCGGGTAAAAGAAGCCGCAGCATTTATTTGTTGCCGAATCTGTTTACCACCAGTGCCTTGCTCGCTGGCTTCTATAGCATTGTGGCGTCAGTAAATTCCGACTACACCACCAGCGCCATTGCCATCATAGTGGCCATGGCGCTGGATGGGTTTGATGGTCGAGTTGCCCGCATGACGAACACCACCACGGCGTTCGGAGCTGAATACGACAGCATGGCCGACATGGTGTCTTTTGGGGTTGCACCCGCGCTATTGATGTATCAGTGGTCGTTGTCGAGTCTGCCACCGACTACCTATGGGCAATTGAGCTGGGTGGTGGCGTTTGTGTTTACAGCCTGTTGTGGGCTGCGTTTAGCCCGATTCACGGTACAAGTCGGTACGGCCGACAAACGCTTTTTCCAAGGGCTGGCGTGTCCATCGGCCGCCGCAATTCTAGCCAGTATGGTTTGGGTGTGCACCGAATTCGATATGCCTGGACCCAGCTTGGTTTGGCTGGTCATTCCAGTGACGCTGGTGACAGCCGTATTAATGGTTAGCAGCTTTGCTTATTACAGTTTTAAAGATTTAGGTACCAGCAAAAGAATACCATTTGCGATGTTGTTAGGCATTCTATTGTTGTTTGTCACAACGGCTGTCGACCCACCGAAAATGATTCTTATTGCTTCGGTCCTCTATGGTTTGTCTGGACCGTCATGGGCGCTATTTAGCATGCTCAGAAAACGCAGTCGGCAAACCAGCTGATGCCCTACACAGCCAGGCAACTTGCGGGTCTTGAGGCCTTGGGGGTCACTCCATGGATATTGAGAGAGTCCTTGCAAACTGGTGCGACTAAAACCGCTGTAACTCAGAGCGCTACATCCGAACTTGAAACCATCAGTGCACCTGAAAACCTCGGCAGTTGGTTGTTATCTCAACCAGTGGCTCAGTTTAAATTCCGTGGCAAATCACTGGAATTGCTTGGTCGTGAAGACGCGGAGGTGCTTCTGGTTATGCCGTCTCTACCATTGTCCGAAACAGCGGGACGTTTGCTGAATGATATGCTTCGTTCGATCAATTTGGATCCGCGTAGCACTTGCATGGTGGCACTAGGGGAGGGATCTTTGCTGCCTGAATCAACGCTGACTCATCGGGTTCACGCTGGCACTCGGGCGGTACTGTTTTTTTCGACACCCCACATCAGCAATGATATGCGAGCAGATCACTATTTTGAGTTGCCGTCTGCGCATGGATTTTGTTTGCCCGAGCTCCATACGTTGCAGCAAACGCCACAACTCAAGCGGCAAGCCTGGAACTCGCTAAAAGCCTTGCAGGATCGGCTCGGGCGCTAGACATGGTGGCAGTGGGTAAGAGTTTGCTGCAGTTTCTTCCTATGCAGCCCAAAGATGTCCCCACCATCGCTGCCTTGGAGCAGAAGAATTACGAATTCCCATGGAGCGAAAAAATTTTCGCCGATTGTGTCGCTTCAGGGTATCAGTGCGTAATGGCGGTGCAAGGCGATCATGTGATGGGCTATGGCATCTTGCAAATTGGAGCTGATGAGGCTCATATCCTCAATCTTTGCATTGATCGACCATTTCAAAAACAAGGCTATGCCAGACGCTTACTCGAGCATCTGATGGAAATTTCCCGGGCTCACAAGGCCCAAATGATGTTTCTGGAAGTCAGGCCATCGAATCCACGCGCCATTAGTTTGTACGCTAACTCAGGGTTTAATGAGATTGGCACCCGGCGGGACTACTACGATTCCGCAGACGGTCGAGAAGATGCGGTGGTAATGGCCCGCACGCTCATCAGCTAGCGTTATACTGGCCACTACTCATAGTCAAACCATTCCCATGACCGAGCTCATGAACTTGCGCGACGAAATATCGCGCAGGCGTACCTTTGCAATCATTTCGCACCCCGATGCGGGTAAAACGACGCTGACCGAAAAGCTGTTGTTGTTCGGTGGCGCTATTCAGCTTGCCGGTACCGTCAAAGGGCGTAAGGCCGCCAGGCACGCCACTTCTGACTGGATGGCGATGGAGCAGGAACGCGGCATCTCAGTGACCTCATCGGTGATGCAGTTCCCCTATAAAGAGCGCATTGTCAATTTACTGGATACGCCAGGGCATGAGGATTTTTCTGAAGACACCTATCGCACACTCACGGCCGTAGACTCTGCACTGATGGTGATAGACGTTGCCAAAGGTGTCGAAGCTCGTACTGAAAAGCTGATGGATGTATGCCGGCTGCGCACCACTCCGGTTATGACATTCATCAACAAGCTTGATCGAGAAGGCCGAGATCCGATTGAACTTATGGATGAAGTTGAGCGCATGCTCAATATCCGTTGTGCACCAATTACCTGGCCCATCGGTATGGGAAAACGGTTCAAGGGGGTGTACCACCTACATCGCGGTACAGTCCATTTTTACTCGCCCAATCATGGGGGAAAGGTGCAAGAAGGTGATGTGATCGACCGGCTTGATGATCCTAGGCTCGACGAGATCTTGGGAGATATGGCGGACGAGCTACGAGATGAAATCGAACTGGTACAAGGTGCTTGCAATGAATGGGATAACGACGCCTACCTTGCTGGCGAGCTGACACCGGTATTTTTTGGTTCAGCCATCAACAATTTTGGTGTAGCTGAACTGTTGGATGACTTCGTGGAGTATGCTCCTGCGCCACAACCACGATCGACCGTTACCCGGCAGATTGAACCCGACGAAGCCGGGTTCACTGGATTCGCTTTTAAAATTCAAGCCAATATGGATCCGCAACATCGTGATCGCGTGGCGTTTGTGCGAATTTGTTCTGGCAAGTACCAAAAAGGCATGAAAGCCAAACACATCAGACTAGGCAAGGAGGTTCGATTCAATGATGCGTTGACTTTTTTAGCCTCTGATCGTGGCCATGTCGATGAGGCTTTTAGTGGCGATATTATCGGGCTGCATAATCACGGCACTATAAGGATAGGGGATACGTTCACGGTTGGAGAAGAGTTGGCCTTCACCGGTATTCCCAACTTTGCACCAGAGCTATTCCGCCGGGCGGTGCTTAAAGATCCATTGAAAATGAAAGCTCTGCAAAAAGGCTTATCGCAGTTGTGCGAAGAGGGTGCAACTCAATTGTTTAAGCCGCTGACCAACAATGATCTTATTCTCGGTGCAGTCGGTATATTACAATTTGAAGTGGTCGCTCAGCGTTTGCGCGATGAATACAAAGTGGAGTGTCAGTTTGAGGCAGTGGGAGTGCAACAAACCCGTTGGATTAAATGCCCTGATGAAAAAATGCTCGCTGACTTTCGTAAAAAATTAGACAGTCAATTGGCGCTGGATCATGCCGATGAGTTGGTCTACCTAGCGCCAACCCGAGTGAATCTGCAAATGACACAAGAGCGATGGCCAGAGGTGGAGTTTCTGGCAACTCGCGAGCAGATTTTTAATTAACCAGTTTGGCGTCAATTTTTGGTTAAAGATTGCGCATTTACTATCTTTTGACTCAATACGGTTAAGTACAGGTTCAGCGAGTGTTTAGAACACTAGAACCCTTGTTGTTTTTTTAATACTCCTATGACATTCTTCTCGTTTATCTTTGGTACCTAAAGCCTTTTCATCGACATGGAATCAACTCAATGAAATTTACGAAAATAATTGCGGCTGCTGCTCTTGCCGTGCTCTCACTGCCAGCCCAAGCAGAATATCTTGGGGTGATGAATGGTCGTTCTGCGAATCTTGACTTAGCCCCAAACTTATCGGTTGAAGGTGCGTTTGTGACTGGTGACTATGGTGCCATTGAAGCTGACTACCAAAACATCGGCGCACGCGTTAATTTCAAAGCCTCACCTTTGTTAGTGGTGTTTGGAGATTTCGGGCTAGCTGAACTTGGCGACTTCGACGGAAATGCTTTCGGTCTTGGCGCGTTCTACATGGTGGAAGGCTTGTTCACATCGGTTGATTTTGCGGCTAAGGTCAGCTACCACTTGTCCTCGCAAGAAAGGACTGGCTTTCAAGATGTAGACTTCACCGTACTGGCTGTGGAAGGTTTGTTTAGTGGAAAATCTGGCCTTGGCGCTAATGGTGATATCGGTTGGTATTTCAATGCCGGTATTCATCGACTGAGTGCGGAAGCGGGCAACAACGATGATAGTGAAACCGAGCTGGGTTTTGGCGGTGGATTCATCGTGCCTATGGCTAGTGGTGAGCTCTATGGCGGTGTGGATTTGGTCGACGAAATGACCTTTGGTGTGGGTTACCGACACTTCATCAACTAAGACTTTTCTTTTCGTGAAATTCTGGATGGCAACACTGCTTTTGCTGTTGCCATCATCAGCTTTAGCTGAGTACTTCGGGTTGGCAAACGGATTTGCCAGCCATAGCACCGAACAGACTTCCGTTGGTGTTGAGCTGGGCTATTCCGAAGGCGATTTTATCTCTCTGAGTTATCGACACGTCGGTGTCCGAGTCGGTGTATCTCTTTCTTCCAAGTGGAATCTTCACGCAGATTTTGGCTCTACCGAACTGGGCCGATCCAAAGGCCAAGCCTACGGCTTGGGATTGTTGTATCGAACGGCATTCCGACCGTTTAACGGTGCACCGGTGGCTTTGAAGCTGAGCTACCATCGAGCGCAAACCTCACAGACCGGATTTCAAGACTACGAACCTGACGTAGTTAGCATGGAGAGTATTATGGGAGCTTACAGCGGCTTCCTAGGATTTGAGCCATTGGGCTGGTATACCACGGTGGGCGTTCATAGATTTTCTGATCGAGAAGGCAGTGTCTCTGAGCTCGGAGTCGGTGGTGGCTTACTTAGTCCATTGTTCTCTGGTGATATTTATCTCGGGCTGGATTTTATCGATGAACTTCAATGGGGTTTCGGCTACCGTCACTATGTTTACTAAACATCGCCCTGATAGAATGAAAAGAGTCCGCTAACAAGGGTATTCATGGCGATTTCGACAGATGTGGTCATTATCGGAGCGGGTCCGGTAGGGCTCTTTCAGGTGTTTGAGCTCGGATTGCAAAACCTTGAGTGCCAAGTGGTGGATGCCTTGCCCTATGCAGGTGGTCAATGTGCTGAGTTGTATCCCGATAAACCCATTTACGATATACCGGCTATTCCCATGTGCACAGGGCTGGAACTCACCAATAGTCTGCTTGAACAGATTAAACCCTTTGACCCAACGCTACATTTTGATCAAACCGTGTCAGTGCTTGAAAAACGGGGTGAACACGAGTTTTTTGTCGCTACCGAAAAGGGTTTGGAATTTCACTGTAAAGCTATAGTGATTGCGGCTGGTGCTGGATCGTTTACACCAGTAAAACTGCGACTCGATGGGATTGATCAATTTGAAGGATCACAAATGTTCTACCGCATTAGAGATAAAACTCAACACGCCGGTAAGGACTTGATCATTCTGGGAGGTGGAGATTCCGCGCTGGATTGGGCGATCGATTTGGCTGATTCGGCCAAGAGTATAACGGTGGTTAATCGAACTGAGCGTTTTCGAGCAGCCGAAGCATCGGTTGAAAAAATGTTTGCACTTGAAAAGGCCGGGAAACTAAAAGTTTTGTTGGGGGCCAGCTCCGCCTATGAAGTAGAAAACGGTAAATTAATCAGTCTTACCATTGTTTTACGGGATGAAGACAAAACGGAATTGACGCTACCGTTGGACGAACTGTTGGTGTTTTTCGGCATGTCGCCCAAGCTCGGTCCTATTGAGAATTGGGGGTTGGAACTGGAGCGTAAACTCATAGCCATTGACCAGACGACCTTTGAAACCAGCGAAACTGGAATCTATGCTGTCGGTGATGTCAGCACCTATCCTGGTAAAAAGAAGCTAATTTTAAGTGGATTTCATGAAGCAGCCATGTGTGCGTTCGCAATAAAACAGTCGCTTGAGCCAGATAAAAAAATCAATGTGCAATACACCACTACGAGCTCTGAGCTGCAAGAAAGGCTCGGGGTTAATGACGGCTAAACGGTTTTAAAAAAGCAATGCATCAATCAAATAGCGCGACCAATTGATCCCTGATTTAGCCATGCACTATATACACGTAGAGCATGGCGCAACACTATTTCAGTTTTTATTGACTATAGTGGTATTGATTTTCACCTTAGGAATACACCCGCCGATGATGGGATTTGGACACGACTCCTGGTGTGGCCCAATTATGCGTCACTAAGGTTTGCAACCAGAGAATGGCCGATCCTAATCGGATCAAAGCCGGCCACGTTTTACCGACCGGCCCATAATATACGTATCGAAAACACATCGATCATCGCCCAGCATCTGCAACATAAACAACTGGTCTTGCCAGGTGTTGTTTGCGCGAGAACGTTTCGCTAGCAGTGGAGTGGCTTTGTCGTTGAGTACCACGAAATCGCACTCCTTACCCACGGAAAAATTTCCGATATAGTTCTCCAAATCCAAAGCCCGGGCGCCACCCAGCGTGGCTAGATATAGAGCAGTTTCTGGAGATAAAGACACCTTTTGCAGTTGCTGAACTTTGTAGGCTTCATTGAGCGTTCGAAGTATTGAAAAACTATCCCCTCCGCCTACATCGGTGCCAAGCCCAACGGGTATATTGCGGCTCATTGCCGCTTTTAAGTTGAATAAACCGCTGCCAATAAAGAGATTTGAAGTTGGGCAGTGTGCAACGGAAGCTCCAGCACTGGATAGTCGATCCCAGGCAGAATCATCCAGATGCAACGCGTGTGCAAAGACCGAGCGTTTACGCACGAGACCATATTGTTCATACACATGCAAGTAGTCCATCGCATTGGGAAACAGATCGGCCACCCAGTCGCATTCTGCTGCGTTCTCCGCAAGGTGAGTATGTAAGTGAAGGTCGGGGTGCTCCTGTAGAAGCTGGCCAGCCATTTCTAGTTGAGCGTCGCTGCTAGTGGGGGCGAATCGAGGCGTCACTGCATAGCCAATCCTATTTTTGCCATGCCAACGGTTTATTAGCTCAATGCTGTCCTCATAACCCGATATGACGGTATCGCATAATGCTTTAGGCGCGTTTCGGTCCATCAGAACTTTGCCTGCGATCATACGTAAATTACGCTTGGTGGTTTCTGAAAAAAACTGATCGACCGACTCTTTGTGTACGGTGCCGAATACTAGGGCGGTGGTGGTGCCATTGCGTAACAGCTCATCGAGAAAGAACGCAGCGGTAGTGCTCGCCACCGTTGGGTCAATAAATGTTTCCTCTAGAGGGAAGGTGTATTTTTCCAGCCATTCAAGTAGCTGAGTACCATAGCTCGCTATGGCATCCACCTGCGGGTAGTGCACGTGTGTGTCGATAAAGCCTGGGACGATGAGATAGCCACGAAGATCCACCAATTCTGTATTCGCGGGCAATCGGGCGCTAGTCACGGGGTTCAGAGCGGAGATATGACCATCTTCCACCAAAAGCACAGCGTCATCAAAATACTCGACGGCGTCATGGTGGCCCGCAGATGGTTTGTCCAGGCAGTGCAGAAAGCTGCCTCTAAAAGCGATGGGGTTTGTGGCTGTCGTTTTGTTGTCCATAGTTTACGCTGGTCAATGCACCATTAGAGTGTAGCAAGCCTTCTATGTGTCCAGTATAGTGCTCTAGAATTCGATCGCGTTGTTTATGACAGACTCAGCTCACCATAGTCCCTTGGTTCAACTGGTCGGTATCACCAAAGCGTTTCCTGGGTGTCTGGCCAACGATCGTGTTGGACTAACGATAAAAGAAGGCACCATTCACGCGCTGCTGGGTGAGAACGGTGCGGGTAAAAGCACATTAGTCAAAGTGCTCTACGGTCTGCTTGCTGCCGATGCAGGCGGCATACAGTGGCGCGGAAAGTCAGTCAACATCGACAGCCCGGTGACCGCCAGATCCCTGGGAATCGCCATGGTTTTCCAGCATTTCTCTTTGTTCGAATCCTTATCTGTGCTGGAGAATATTGCGCTGGGCATTGGTCGGGATGCCAATGATGCGTTAGCCGAAGAAATCATTGAGGTGTCAGAGCGCTATGGCTTGCCGCTAGATCCAACGCGCAGCGTCTATACGCTGTCAGTGGGCGAGCGGCAGCGCATAGAAATCGTTCGCTGTTTATTGCAAGACCCGAGGTTACTCATCATGGATGAGCCAACTTCGGTACTCACCCCCCAAGAAGTATCCGATCTTTTTCAAACGCTAAAAAGACTCCGTTCAGAGGGTGTTGCCATTTTATATATCAGTCACAAACTCGAAGAAATTCGAGTGTTGTGCGACGAAGCGACAATATTGCGCAATGGCCAGTGTGTGGCCACCGCTAATCCGCAAGAAGAAACAGCCACAAGCCTGGCCGCGTTGATGATGGGCACCGAACTGGAACAGGTTGAGCGTGTGCAGAAACCGGTTGCTGACACAATACGACTGAGTGTGAATACACCATTAATCCAGCTACAGGTCTGTGCGGGAGAAATTGTCGGTATTGCTGGTGTTGCGGGGAATGGACAAGATGAATTGATGAGTTTGATATCGGGTGAGACACCTTCGGCCGACGATGCCGTGCTGTTAGATCAGCGTTCTGTAGGGGCGGTAGATGCTGGCACTCGACGACGCTTGGGGTTGTGCTGTGTTCCCGAAGAGCGCTTGGGGCACGCAGCGGTACCGACCATGACTTTGGCTGAAAATGCTCTACTTACCGGCTTTCATAGAAAATCGTTTCGCCAATTTGGATGGATCCGATGGCAACGAGCCAGACACTTTGCCGGCGAGATCATCGAGCAGTTTAATGTTCAGTGCAATGGGCCGAATAGCACAGCTGCCTCGTTATCGGGAGGGAATCTGCAAAAATTTATTGTTGGTCGTGAAGTCCTACAACAGCCGGAAGTGTTAGTGGTATCCCAACCAACCTGGGGTGTTGATGCAGGTGCTGCTATTGATATACATCGAGCTCTTCAAGCATTAGCCCAACAGGGATCTGCGGTTTTAGTAGTCTCGCAAGATCTTGATGAACTGTTGTCGCTCACCGATCGCATCGGAGCTCTGTGTGCTGGCAAACTCTCAGACATTTATCCAACGGCGAATGTCTCAGTGGCTGAAGTGGGATTACTCATGGGAGGTCAAACTCGCTTGTGATTGCGCTTCGAAAAAGAGCCCATCCCTCTAGGTTGATGAGTGTATTAGCGCCGGTGATTGCGCTCTTACTAACGCTACTCGCAGGATTCCTATTATTCGCCTTGTTGGGCATACCTGTGACAGATGCGTTCTATGCGTTTTTCATAGAGCCAGTCAGCACACGCTATGGTCTTGCGGAGTTGATGGTTAAGGCTTCTCCATTAATTTTAATAGGCGTTGCACTATCCATTGGCTTTCGTGCACAAGTTTGGAATATTGGTGCAGAAGGCCAGCTAATATTGGGCGGCATTTGTGGCGGCGCGGTGGCCTTGTATTTTTATGAGGTGGAAGCGTGGTATGTGTTGCCACTGATGGTGGTAGCTGGCGTACTGGGTGGCATGCTGTGGGCTGCCATTCCGGCCCTGTTACGCACACGATTCAATGCCAACGAAATTCTCACCAGCCTGATGTTGACCTATGTGGCGAGTTTGCTGTTAAGTCTGCTGGTGCACGGACCCCTACGTGACCCGGATGGTTTTAATTTTCCTGAGTCTCGTTTGTTTCACGACGCTGCACTTCTGCCTGTGCTTTTAGAAGGTACCCGGCTTAATGTTGGAGCGCTTGTGGCGCTGTTGTTTGTCGTGATTGGGTGGGTTTTACTGTCTAGAACCTTGCTTGGCTTTGCGTTGAAAGTAAACGGCGCTGCTCCACGCGCTGGGCTTTTGACCGGTTTTAAGCAATCTTCACTTATCTGGTTTTCGCTATTGTTTGGTGGCGCGGCCGCTGGATGTGCTGGATTGTTTGAGGTTGCGGGGCCAATTGGTCAGTTGCTACCGACGATATCGCCTGGCTATGGGTTTACCGCGATCATCGTGGCCTTTCTGGGCCGGTTGCATCCGGTGGGTGTTTTGTTTGCGGGCTTGTTAATGGCTTTGTCTTATTTAGGGGGTGAAACCGCCCAGATCACGTTGAATTTGCCGTTGGCCGTGACAGGTGTATTTCAAGGCATGTTGTTGTTCTTTCTACTAGCGACGGATGTATTAATTCACTATCAGTTCTATAGAACTCGAGGTGTACCGGCATGAACGAAGTGATGATCGCCACGCTATTAACCATCATCACCGCGGCGACCCCCTTGCTGTATGCAGCGATTGGGGAATTGGTGGCAGAGCTGTCCGGCGTGCTGAATCTGTGCGTTGAGGGCATGATTCTTACCGGCGCTGTCTGCAGCTTCTGGATGGTAAATTCCACTGGGAATCCGTTCTTAGGCATAGTGGCAGGCGTCTGCGCGGGGATGCTGATGTCGCTATTGTTCGCCTTTTTAACGTTGAGCTTGAAAGCGTCTCAGGTAGCCACCGGGCTGGCCTTAACCATTTTTGGTGTGGGTATCAGTGCCCTGATAGGGCAATCCTTGGTGGGTGTGGCCTATGCCGGGCTGCCGAGCTACCCCATTCCGTTTCTATCGGATATCCCGGTACTCGGAAGGTTATTGTTTCAGCATGATCTGTTGGTGTATGGGTCTTTTCTGATTATCCCGGCCGTCGCGCTCTTTCTTAAACACACAAAACTGGGGCTGGTCGTGCGGGCAGTCGGGGATTCGCACGACGCTGCTCATGCCTTGGGTTACCCAGTGATCCGAGTACGCTACCTGGCTACGCTCTTCGGTGGTGCATGTGCGGGCATTGCTGGTGCTTATTTATCAATGGTCTACGCGCCCATGTGGGTGGAAAATATGAGCGCAGGCCGCGGGTGGATTGCGTTAGCATTGGTCGTTTTCGCGGCTTGGCAGCCTCTACGCTTGATGTTCGGCGCGTACCTGTTCGGTGGAATCACAATTTTGCAGTTGCACGGGCAGGCACTGGGTTTTAGTGTTCCATCACAGCTGATGTCGATGCTACCCTATGTGGCAACGATTGTTGTGCTCGTGCTTATATCGCGCGACAAAGGACGGATACGCCGCAATGCTCCGGCTTGTATCGGACAAGCCTTTCATCCCACAACCTAGGGCTATGACGCCAATGGTTTTATAATAATAGATATATCGAATACCGGAGAAATTAGATGTCCAAACACAAAGCTGTTACTCGAATAGCGGCGCTGGCTGCAGGCTTGGCGTTGAGCGCCGTGGTACAACTCGGCAACGCCGCCGACCCACTGAAGGTGGGTTTTGTTTATGTTGGCCCTGTCGGAGACCATGGTTGGACCTATCGGCACGATCTGGGTCGACAGGCGATCGAAGCGGAGTTTGGCGACAAGGTCGAAACCACGTTTGTGGAAAGTGTGCCAGAGGGAGCTGATGCCGAGCGTGTGATTCGAAAGCTGGCCAGCAGCGGCCATGGTTTGATATTTACTACATCGTTTGGCTACATGAACCCGACGGTTAAGGTGGCAAAAGCATTTCCCGATGTCAAGTTCGAACATGCTACGGGCTATAAGCGTGCGGACAACGTGTCCACCTATTCGGCGCGATTTTATGAAGGCCGTGCCGTTATCGGAACTATGGCGGGAATGATGACGAAGACGAATACCATTGGTTATATCGCCTCTTTCCCAATACCCGAAGTGGTCCGTGGCATCAATGCATTCTCAATTGCTATGCGAAAAGTAAATCCGGATGCTGAAATAAAAGTCGTTTGGGTTAATACCTGGTACGACCCTGGTAAAGAAGCCGATGCTGCCAAAACCTTGATTGACCAAGGCGCAGACATCATCACACAGCATACCGATTCGCCCGCAGCGCTTCAGGTGGCCGAAGAAAGAGGTGTGCTAGCGTTTGGACAGGCCTCTGACATGTCCGGATTTGCACCGCAAGCTCAGTTAACCTCCATTATTGACGACTGGGACCCGTATTACATATCACGAGTGCAGGCGGTATTGGACGGCACTTGGGAGTCTGTTGATGTTTGGGATGGCATCGACTCAGGCATGGTGGCGTTTGCCGACTACGGACCTAACGTACCCGATGATGTAAAAGCAGCGGCAGATGTGATCAAAGAAGGTATTGTGGATGGATCTCTGCACGCTTTTCAGGGCCCCATTAAGAATCAAGCGGGTGAAGAAATCGTCGCAGAAGGTGAGGCGTTAGGTGACGATGTGTTGTTGGGTATGGATTATTATGTAGAAGGTGTACAGGGTAGTCTGCCAAAGTAATCGAAACAGTTAAGTGGTTCGATAGCCTGCATATGGGCAGGGCAGGATTTAGAAAAAGGTGGTCTGAACGACCACCTTTTTTTTGCCGAGGTTTAAGCGCCCGCCAATCCCTTTTGCAGCAGAGCTTTTATTTCATCGGAACTGGTGCCTGCCACAATGCGCCCCAATTCCTCATCACCTTTCAACAGAAGCAGGGTTGAACGACGAGGAATGTTTCGCGACTGAGCCACTTCGTGTGAACTGTACTGATCCCAATCGACACGGATGAATGAGATGTGTTTGTCAAATTCCGGATTGGCTTCGCGCAGTTCACTGATGACGCGCTCTTGCCGTTTACAAGTGCTGCACCAATCGGCGGCAAAATCGACAAACACGATTTCACCAGCGGCGAGTTTCTCTTTGATCAGGCCGGGTGTGTAGTCGACCGTTTGCATACCGCCTGCTATCAGCAATTTTGGCGCGCTGATAAACGCGGCCGCTGTGGCGATAAAAAATCTTCTGTTCATGTTTCTGTGCTCCTGTTCAGTTGGAGATTAAAGGGTTGCGAAATTGGTGGTTAAAAGTTTGTGGATAAATCCTGAAACCAGTTAGGTAAAACAGACACCAGCCAAGCTTCGATAATGTGGTGGATTTTGAAGAAAATCATCAAACCCACCAGTAAAAAAATCACACCCATAATGAGCTTTGCACGCTGCGCCAACCCTCGCATGCTCTTTTGCCGACGTTTGATGGCTTCCTGGGTTCCGTAACCCAGCGCTACAATAACGGTGGAAATACCAAGACCGAAACTAAGCATGATCAAAAAAGCCCAAAATAGATTTTGGCCTTGACTTGCTAATGAGATGGCTCCACCGAGCGTTGGGCCTACGCAGGGTGACCAGATCGCACCTAGCAGTAACCCGCCAATGAAATGAGTCTTGGTGCTGGTGACGGGCATTTTTGCCAGACTGCTGTCGGCGTTACTGCTCAAAGCCGTCGTCGCGTTGGCAAAGGCGTTGTTAAGTTGAGGCACCAACAATACCAAACCAAACACCATCATCATGACAGCACCGATTCTGGACATCAGCTGATCGGTTAGACCGATGGTATGACCAAAGGTTGCGATCAGCATACCTAAGGTTACGAACGACAAACACATGCCGGCAGCCACGGCCAAGGGTCCGTGCCGTCCGGCTTGCATTGCTGACGCCAATATGATGGGCAACACGGGTAGCACGCAGGGATTGATCAGCGTGAGCAAACCTGCGATGTAACCGAATACCAGTTCCATTTATTGCTTTCCGACTGCTAAGGTGGGCCAGGTCTTGGCTCTGTGTTCAAAGGCGGCGGTTCGATCTGTCACGCTTGTGGTCTTCTTAGTAGTTCTCAATGGGTAATTTCCCAATCCTCAGAACTGACCAGGCGACTATCGGAAAGTTCCAATGAAAAGTGTGGATGGTAAAAAATGATAACTGTATGGGGGCGCCGGTCGTCATCGAACGTTCAGGCAGTTAGTTGGTGCATTGAAGAACTTGGAATTGACTATCATCGAATCGATGCAGGCTTTAGCTACGGTGTAACAGATACCGAAGACTATCTGTCAATGAACCCGAATGGGACTGTACCGACGATTCGGGACGGGGACGATCCGCCAATATGGGAAACCGGCGCTATATTGAGATATCTAGCAGGGCGCTATGGAGATGAATCATTCTGGCCTGCAGAACCTGTACGTCGTGCAGCGGTGGATAAATGGGCTGAATGGTCAAAACTCAACATTGCACTTATGTTTACAGGGCCGGTTTTTTGGGCAGTTGTCCGAACACCAGTTCATCGCCAAGATCCTATCCAAATTCGAAAAGCCGTTGATGAGTTCGAGGCGAACTTAGCCATAGCGGACCGCCAGCTTGAGCATAAACGCTATATTGCCGGAGCCAGTTTTACATTGGCCGACATACAATTCGCGCATGTGTTGTATCGATATTATGATATTTCCATTACTAGGGCTGACTTTCCAATGGTGGCTGCCTACTATCAACGACTGTTGCAGAGAGAGCCCTATAGAAAACACGTCGCCCTAAGTTACGAAGAGCTGATTGGAACCAAATAACCAATAACTCATGCGTCTGTTTTGCTCTATCAGTGGAATCGAACGGTAAAACCAGCGTGGCACCACCGGTTCGACATAGACAGGCCAGGTGTTTAGCGGTATTCAGATATCAAAACTAGACCAGGCAGGGCAATGATCGGAAGGCTTTTCCATAGCCCGGATGTCGTAGTCAATACCCGAGTCTTGTAATTTTTGTGTCAGTGGTTTGGTGGTGAGAATGTGATCAATGCGCAGACCACGTTTTGGATCTCTATCAAAGCCTTTGCTGCGATAATCAAACCAACTAAAAAGATCATCGACATCAGGGTATTTCACACGAAAAGAATCGTCTAAGCCCCAATCAAAGAGTGTTTGTAGCCACTGTCGCTCTTCTGGTAAAAAGCAGGTGGATCCATTGCGCAGCCAGCGCTTTACGTTATCTGGCCCGATACCCAAATCGTTATCAACGGGTGCGACATTGAAATCTCCAATCAGCGCCAACGGTTTTTTAGGGTTATATTCCGACTCAAGCTCTGCCAACAAATCTTGATAGAATTTTTCTTTGGCTGGAAATTTAACCTCGTGACTGCGATTTTCGCCCTGTGGAAAATAGCCATTGAGAACTCGAACTTCAGATCCTTTGTCGCTGGTGACAGTCGCGGAAATCATGCGGCGCTGGGCATCTTCAGGATCGGTACTAAAACCTTTCTTTACTTCTTGCATGGGGTTTTTTGACAGCATAGCCACGCCATAGTGTGTTTTTTGGCCGAAGCACTCTGCGTAAAAGCCGATTTCCTTGATTTCTTCAAAAGGAAAATCCTCATCCACGACTTTGGTTTCCTGAATACCGATAACGTCGGGATTGTGGTCATCGGCGAGTTTTTGAAGCTGATGTAGGCGTAGACGTATGCTGTTGGTATTAAAGGAAACTATTTTCACGGCGCTGTTCTTTCCTTATTGATTGAAGAGTACTCGCACTGCCGCTAGGCGGGAATGCGTGCCTTTAAGTGCCTCTAGTAGACTTTTTTTGCGTTTTTCCAATGCGTCAATTTCCTCAGTTCGCACGGTATTGTTGATTTTTTGCAATGCCACCAACCTGGAGAGCTCTTCATCGAGCTCCTTCTCAATGGTCGCTCCAGCTTCTTCGACTAACGTTGGGACTTCAGCATCGGCCATGGCAACGGTTTTGTCCAGCAGGGGTTCAATGCTGGCTCGGTGCTTTTGTACAACACCCTTTAATTGGTTTCGATCGTAGCGTTGGCGCAGTGTATCGACGGCGGTGGGTGAGAGCACATCTGAATAGTTATTACCATCGATGCCCACGTAGTATGTGTGTGTACTGTTCGGAAGATAGTGTTCTATTTGCAACTGTGGATCTGCCGTACATTGTAACGAGTAGGTAGCTTCAACGAGAGTTAGTCCCTTCGCGATGGTGGTGTCAGTGATCACTTCGCAATCTGCTTGACCATAGCCTTCATCGAGTATCAAGTCCATTGATGCCGTGACCATTGGGTGATCCCAGGTTAGAAAGGTAAAATCTTCTCGACGAAGAGCCAACTCCCGATCAAACGTAACGCTCAGCCCGGAGTCGGTGAGGTACGGAAAGCTTTCGGTCTGCATATGGTCACCAGGATGCAATATCCAGTAGTCGGTCTGCTCTTCCACATTGACACCGAAACGATCAAACACAGCCGCCAAAAAATCGCGTAATGAGTAGTCGCGCTCGGCGCGTGTAAAAGCATCTAGTTCTACCTGAATCTGGTCTGGTCTGTTGGAGTTGAGCTCCAGCAGTCGGTCACGCCCATTCTCAAGCTCTGTTTTCAGTTTGGCCGAGAGCGTTTTGGATTCGTTGATGAGGGATTCCAACGCTTGAGTATCCAACTCGGAGTCGCAACTGGCTAGTACGTTGTTTAACTGTTGAGACAGTTGAGCGAATACACCGCTACCCGTTTTGCCAATTTCTTCAAACGCATTAAGCCCTTCGTGATACCAACGCATTAATACTTCATCGCGCGAGCCGGGTTGGTAGGGGACATGAATGGTTATGTCCTCAGTTTGACCGATCCGGTCTAGGCGACCGATTCGTTGCTCGAGTAAGTCAGGCGCGGTGGGTAAGTCAAAAGTCACCAATTGATGAGAAAACTGAAAATTGCGACCTTCACTTCCAATCTCCGAACACAACAAGAGGCGACACCCATCAATCTCTTCGGCAAACCAGGCCGCAGCCCGATCCCTTTCCACAATACTCATGCCTTCGTGAAATGTTGCAGCATTCACCCCGGCTAGGCGTAGCTGCTCAAATAATTCCAGGACAGATTTCTGCTTGGCACAAATCAACAGAATTTTCTCCGGATAAGTGCTTTCCAAGTGTGCTACCAGCCATTGCGTTAAGGCATCCGTAGAGTCATCCAGTGGCTGAGGCTGAAGCCTGCGCTGTGGGAAACCAGGGATAGCGCTGCGAGTATTTCTGAACAACAAGCGACCAGTGCCATGCCGATCAATTAGCTTGTTGATGATGTCCAGTCCTATAGTGCTGGCACTTAGAGCTATCTCGGAACCGAGTGTTTCAACTAGGGTGTCATCAAACGTCTCACCCAAGCGTTGCTGAAGTTGCTCAATCTGATCGGTGGACAATCCTTGGTCGTCGTTTAGACGTCGTGCTACATCCGCTATCCATTCGTAACCGGATTCTTCAGCGATGTGATCATCTAGATCGGTAAAACGTTCAGGGTCCAGCAGGCGCAGTCTGGCAAAGTGTCCCGTTTGTCCCAGTTGCTCTGGCGTCGCGGTGAGCAGCAAGACCGAGGGCGTTCGACTCGCTAGAGCTTCGACGATGGTGTAAATTTCAGACGTGTTGCCAGGCTCCCAATGTAGATGATGAGCTTCGTCGCAAATGAGAATGTCCCAACCCGCTGCCAGTGCTGCATCTGAAATATCATCGTGATCGGACAGTGTGTCGGTGCTGCATAACACCAATTGCTCAATTAAGAATGGGTTTTCGTCGGGTGAGGATGGCAGTAGCTCATCAAATCGATCTCGATCCATAATCCGAAAGTTCAAACTGAACTTACGCAGCATTTCGACAAGCCATTGATGTAGCAAGGCACTGGGCACAACGATAAGCGCACGTTTTACTTGATTGTTAACCAGCAAGCGGTGCAGGATCATTCCGGCTTCGATCGTTTTTCCTAACCCCACCTCATCGGCCAGTAACAGGCGAGGATGCAATCGTCGGGTGGCATCGCACGCGATATAGAGCTGGTGCGGCAGAATAGAGACACGCGCACCCATCAAACCTTTGATCGGCGATTGCGCTATTTTATGTCTGTGTTCGAACACTTGGCGGCGTAAAGAGGCCCATCGTGTGCCATCGAGCAACCCTGCGAACAGCCGGTCTTTGGGAGTCTGGAATTGTAAAAAGTTATTTAGTTGCGATTCGGGCAGAACCACTGGGGATTGATCATCTTCACGAAAGCCGATGTAGCACAGTAATCCGTCTTCTTCTTCAACACTGTGCACCGTCATTAGCCAGCCTTCATGGCTGGTAATACTGTCGCCAGGGGCAAATGCCACTCGAGTCAGTGGGGCTGTATCCTTGGCGTAGATTCTGGTTTCACCAGTGGCCATGAACAGTACGGTAATTTGTCGATGCTCAATATCGAGAATGGTGCCAAGACCGAGGCTGGTTTCAGTGTCGCTGATCCAACGCTGGCCCAGGGAGTAGGGATCGTTCAAGTGGTTGTCGCTCTTAGTTCGTCGGCGATTATGCCAATTCCGGTTTGTACGCTTTGTGAATCTCCCGCTATGTTAACCCGAATGCACTGATTAACATGCGGCCATGACTTATCCATACCAGGAAAAAAGTAGTGACCTGGCACAACGATAACGCCACGCTTTTTTAAACGTTCATAGAAAGCCTGGCTGCTGATGTTCAGCTTTGGAAACCATAACCATAAGAATATGGAGCCTTCGGGTTTGTGAGCTTTTGCAGGCAAACCGGCAAAGGCTTCCCGAAACCATTGTAAGGCAATCTTCGAACGTTCTTCATAAAAAGGCCGAATCTGCTCTTCACACAGCTGAAGTATTTCCCCGCTGGTAAACAGCGGTTCGAGCATGGCAGGCGCAAGACTCGATGGTGCTAAATTGAACACCGAGTTCATTTCACTTAGCGTACGGATGATTTCTTCATCTGCGATAACAATGCCTGTTCGTGCGCCTGGCAGGCCCATTTTCGACACACTCATGGACAGTATGATGTTCTTATTCCAGATGAGTTTGGCGGGCGTTTGTATAATGTTCGGAAATGGTGCGCCGTAGGCATTATCGATTATCAGCGGTACATCATGGTCCTGAGCCAGTTGGTTCAGCAGTAGCAGTTCCTCGTCAGTGATGACATTGCCTGTGGGGTTCGTTGGTCGAGAGACGCACAGTGCGGCGGTATTTGATTCGATTTTAAGCCGTGTTGTGTTGAGCCGGTATTTATAGAGTTGGTCGTCGAGCAGTTCGATATCGGGTTGCACCGATCTAAATATCGGATCGCCGATGGAGACATCTTCGTAGCCGATATATTCTGGAGCAATCGGTAACAGGATATGGCGATGCTGCCCCTGAGTTTGCCCGGCAAACAAATTAAACAACATGAAAAAGGCATTTTGGCTGCCGTTGGTGAGTACCACGTTTTCAGGGTTGAGTGTCCAGTCGTAGTGTCGATTTAGCAAATTGACCAAGGCAGCGATAAAGCGCTGGTCGCCAGCAGGGCCATCGTAGGTGGCGAAGGTTTGATTGAAAACATCTGAGTCACATAGGCGGCTCAGTGATTGTCTGAACCGCTCACTAACCGCTGGAATGATCGCAGGGTTGCCTCCACCCAGGGCATACTGGGTGCCCGCCGATGGTGCTGATGGCTTCAGATCCTGCATCAGCGTACCGATGCCGGTATTACCCCTAAAGCGGGTGCCAAACTCTGAAAATCGCATAGCCTAAGGTTATTCACTGATTGAGGTCAGTGATTGTAACGCTGATCTAGACCGCTTTTTTCTCTACATCGAAATCGCTGGCAACGGCGGGTGAAATGGTGCTTGATCGGAAGATACGTCGGAGCCAGGCAATCATCGGTTCAACGACTTCGAGTTGCGCAAACACACTGGCCGCCTCGGCGGTAAACACTTCTGTTCGGTCCAAGTGCAGTGGACTGAGCAGATTATTGTTGTTCCCTACCGTCATCAGGCGACCATATTGGTGTTTTTCAGCTTCTTTCATCGCCTGAGTGCTGAAAAGCCCAAATGGGTAAGCAAAGGTGTTCGAGGACAGAATCGAGTCGATCGATTCCCGGTTAAACTGTGCTTTCAGTTCCTGCTCATTACACAAACCGAGATTGTAGTGATCTTGCGTGTGAAACCCAAAATCAATGCCGGCTTCTTGCATCGCCACTATCTGTTCCGGATTGGAGTACAAGTGATGTTCCTCGGGCACGTCTATAGCTGCGTAAACTGTTTTGCAGACCGATTCGATTTCAGAGGGTGTATAGAAATGCTGAATTTGAGCAATGATGTCTTCCCGTCTTTTCAAAGAGGCGAGGTCGGGAAAGCTTGATAGAGCGTCTCGGGTTGTTTTCGCATGTTCGTTAAGTGCGTAGTTCAGCAAATTAACCCAAACAAGTTCTCCTTGAACTGCACGACCAATCAGATACACGCAGGCAGGTAACGATCGTTTTTGTAGCTCGGGTACGGCATGTTGATGCACACTGGTATACCCATCATCAAAAGTGATTAGCAAAGGTGATCGTGGAAGTGTGCCTTCCTCAACAGCGCTTACCGGAATGACATTGTAGTGCGAGGCGAAGTAATCCAGGTTGGCCGCAAAGGTTTTGGGGGAAACACTCACTGACAACCCGTCTGTATACGGATTCGGCTGATCGTCCACTGCGTGATAGAGCAATGTCCGAACTCGGTTCGGAGATAACCGAATCACCAACTTGGCCAATTTCAAGCGATATATCAACACACCTAACAAAGCCAGTGTCTTTCTCAACGGATTGTCAGGTTTCTCAACGTTCATGTCGGTTTTTTGGACCACTTGTCCAGCATTTCCAAAACTTTTTTCTCAGCTGCAACTGTGCGATGAATCCACCGAAATTCCTGCCCAATGGACAGGTCTTGCGGATGGTAAACGATCGTGTTGTCTAGCGCTTCTTGTACCGCTTGAAGGTACAGTTCAGACCCAATTTTTACACCTTTGGCAAACAATGCAGCTTCTGAATCACCGGGTTCATAGGTGACTTTGCCGGTGTAGACAATATCCCCGCCATCCACATTCGCTGCAATTTTATGAACCGTCACGCCAAGGTGCTCCGGGTCGTTGAAATATACCGGCCAAAATAACGTGCTATCACCCCGGTAGTAGGGTGAAAGGCCCGTATGCATATTTAACGTCACGATAGAGGCTTGGCTAAAGATATGTTCACGAATTATCGCGGTACCATACACTACGATGACCTTCGGTTTTAATTGTTGTAGAAGAAGTTCACAATCGGCGGAATTGTGTGAATCAACGCACACTACTCGATCGCCTCCTGGCATTTGTTCAGGCGCATCTTCGGGAAACAGATTGGACTGCAGTTCTGATGGGTCTGGCCCATAGGGTTTTTTGTACAGGGCTCGAGCCACACGCTCACGGTACTGGCCGCGTTTCAGAGTACGTTTGACCTTGGTCAACAACGATCGCTGGGGAGGATTGGTGGTGAGTATTTTAGCAACCGAGTCGCCAAATCGATCTAGAAATGCTTGGACCAGATAACGGTGCTCTGCACTACCTTGAGAGCTGGGACCCCCGACAAGAATGACTATGCTCATGTGTGTTGGCGTCTACTGATGTTTGCTGTTTGGATTGACTTTGACGGAAGCAGCGCAGACTGAGTATCACCACCCACGCTGCAACAAATCCTTCTGCCAATAGTATTCCAAGAATGGACCATTGTACTGGCGCTAATGTGACGGCGAGCGTCACTAGTACAAGACTAAGAATAGACCCGTAAACGCTGGATAACGCCAGAGGGCGAAATTTTTTCATCGCCTGTAGTGCGGTAAATGGCCCATTTTGAATCGCTGCAATCATGGTGATGCCAGCCCAAAGTGCAACAATTTGTTGCATAGGTGCGTGGGCATACTGCTCCGCATAGAGATAGCTGCTCAAAAATGGCCAGAAAAGCAAGGTGAGCACTGCCAGGCCGATCACAGCTAACAGAGACAGTCCACTGACTGCGAGCATTTGGCGACGGGCATCGGAATAGTGATGGTTAGACACCGCTAGCGCCATTTCCGGTTTTAGCACATTTTGAATGGTGCTAAACACAACCCGTACGGGGCCGAAAATCACAAAACCGGCTGCTAAGGGTGCATACGCCGCGGGGCTTTTTAGCAGTGAAACAACAATGCTGTGAGCCTGGGACACCACAATCGTGGTGACCGCACCTATTAATGCCCACCGAGACTGCAGCCAGATGTGTCGATAACTATCCATCGCCCTCTTAACATTCATCACATCCATATTGAACGGCAATCGCTTTAATTCCACTAAGATGGCGAGCAAATTTGCCAATGTCAGCAGCGAAAATACCTCCGCTGCGCTCAAGCTTCCTGAATTCCATAGAGTGAGTGAAATCAGAACAGCGCCAGAGACAACATAGCTGGTGTCACCGTATAAAACGCCGATAACATCAAAGCGGGAATAACCAAAACTTCGGCTATATTGCCGAGCTAGGTATGAGGCTACAAATCCGGTAGCCGCCAATAAGGTGTAAAAGCTCATACTCTGATCAGCGAAAGTAAAGCTGGCTATTAAGCCTAAAGCCAAGCCTGCACCCACTAATAGCGACATCAGTGTTGTTAACATGGTTTGAATCTGCTCGCGTTCCTGATCAGACTTGGCCGAGGGGGCGTACACACACAGTGGCGTGGATACCAACGCGTTACTGATCGCGGCTGCCATAACGGCTGCTACAAACGTCAAAGCATAAATGCCGAAATCGGTTAAAGAGAGTAACTTAACGAGAAGTAAGTTAAGAACAAAGTGGAATCCACTGACCAGACCCTGGCTTAAGACGGCGGATAGATAGCGAGGTATGGCACTCAGTCCAGGTCCGGTTTGCTTGGCTGCGTTGCTCAGCATGAGGATTCTCAGGGTTTGGATCCGTTTGCCAGAAACCGACGATGGGTTTGCCGACTCTTGCAAGTTGTATTCCCAGTGTTATTCGAGCCTGGGTCTTGTTGATCGTTATTCTGACGTTGATGGGCCTGTGAGTGCTGCGGACAATTACCGCCAATGATGGATAGGGGTGTGAAGTGAGTCCAAAATCAAAGAGATAGCGAAGTCGATGGCAAAATCTAAGCGTATCGGTGTGGTCTGGTTTCGTCAGGATCTGCGCCTGAGCGACAATCCGGCATTGCGGTTTGCGGCTGCAGAGTGTGATGAACTTATCCTTCTGTTTATTGCCGATCCGGCGGATGGATCGGTCGGTTCAGTGGGGTCTGCAAGCTCTGTCTGGCTGCATCATTCCCTAGCAAAATTGACGTATGACCTGTCGCAAAAAGGATTGACGCTGCGTTTTGCCAAAGGGGCAAGTGGTGACATTCTCAATCACGTAGTTGATTGCACCGGAGCATCGACGGTGTATTGGAACCGTTGCTATGACCCGCAAAGTATCCGACGGGATAAATCGATAAAATCTGAGTTAAGCGCACGCGTCAGTGTGCAAAGCTTCAATGCGTTGTTGTTGTTCGAACCGTTTGAAACGCTCAAATCGGATGGCACTCCTTATCGAGTGTTTACACCGTTTTGGAAGATGCTTTCCACCACGCGTTTTCCCGTCGACAAGCCGGTCCGTTTGCCTAGGACATTACCCGGAGATGCGCAGCTCAGCAAAGCGCGAATCAACCAGCTAAACACACTGGCTACCACTGAATTGCAGGATTTAAAACTCTTGCCGGTTAAACCCTGGGCAGATTCCATGATGTCCCATTGGCACGTCGGAGAAAAGGCTGCGATGAAGACACTGCGTAGCTTTATTAAATCTTCACTGGCGCAGTATAATTCACAACGCGATGTTCCTGGCGTTGAGGGCACGTCGATGCTGTCTCCACATTTGCATTTTGGCGAAATCAGTCCTCGCCAAGTGATTGCGTTAGTGCTTGGTTCTAACCAGCTGGAGCAGCTTTCTGTTGATGAGCTTACCTTTGTCAAAGAAGTGGTCTGGAGAGAGTTTGCTTATAGTTTGTTGTATCACTTTCCTGAAACCGTTGATAAACCTCTGGACAAACGATTCGAGCAATTTGCTTGGGCACCGAACACGGATGACCATTTTAAAGCTTGGTGTTTGGGACAAACGGGTGTGCCGATTGTCGATGCAGGTATGCGTCAGTTGTATGCTACTGGGTGGATGCACAATCGTGTCCGTATGATTGTGGGATCTTATTTAATAAAGAATCTCTTGATTCCCTGGCAGCGAGGTGAGCGTTGGTTTCGCGACACTCTCGTTGATGCTGATATGGCCAGTAATGTCATGGGTTGGCAATGGTGTAGTGGCAGTGGGGCGGACGCCGCACCGTTTTTTCGCATTTTTAATCCCGTTCTTCAGGGGGAGAAGTTTGACCAGCAGGGCGATTACGTCAAACGGTGGGTGCCTGAGTTAGAAGGTGTTACTGCAAAGTTTATTCATAAACCTTGGGAGCTTTCCGATAGTGAGCGCAGTGCACTGGACTACCCGCCACCGTTGGTGGATCTGAAAGTCAGCCGGCAACGGGCTTTGGACGCATTTTCTGCGATTAAATCCTGAACTGGGGAACTATTAAACCGGTCCGGATACCAATTCACAGACGGCTAGATGGGTCTGGCAATGTGGAGGGTTGGTCAATGGTGGGCAGTAATCTTAAATGTGTAATGGCGCTAGTGGGTGCTTGGTTAAGCGTGTCGAGTGTGATCGGGCATGCCGAATCCGATACTCCGCGAGTACTTGAACTGTTCACCTCTCACGGCTGTTCTTCCTGCCCTCCTGCAGAGACTCTTTTTAAACAAATGCTCAAAGAGGATGCTTCGCTTATTGGCTTAGAATTTCATGTGGACTATTGGAATTCTTTAGTCCACGGTAGTGCTGGAAATTTTGTGGATCCTTTTTCACAGCCCGAATTTAGTATTCGCCAGCAAGCCTACAATCATCATGCGCTTTTAGGCCGACCGGGTGTGTATACACCGCAGCTGATCATAGATGGTCAATATGCAGCTGTGGGTTCAGATGAGCGTCGAATCAGAAAACAGCTCGATTCTAAAGATGGCTCTGAGTCCGTGGATGTTTCGGTGGATAAGCAGTCTGGCACACTAACTATCAAAGTCGCGCAGGCTGAACACACCGACGCTCGAGTGTGGTTAGTCCGTTATTTAAAGACTGCTGATACAAAGATAACTGGTGGCGAAAATAAAGATCTGTCGGTCACCAATCATCATGTGGTCACGGAAGTTGAGGAAGTCGGGCGATTGACACCGGCAGGACCTACCGAATTCTCAGTGAATTACTCACAGGATAGTAATGAGAGCTGTGCCGTACTCGTACAGTCTGTCAAGCTTGGACCTATTCTAGGCGCTGCGCATTGCCAGTAGATCTTTAAGACTGCTATCTTTAGATGCTTGAGAGTCTATCAAGCATTTATTAAGGAGAGGTGGTTGCGCCTATTGCTGTTGGTCGTCGGTCTTTTTGCCGCGACACGTGTTTGGTCTGCCGATGCTATTCAGCCTGAGTTTGACGCGAGTCGAATCTACGGCGACATTCATGTTGCCGCCGGGACTGTTGCTCATTCAGATTTGCGTTTCCACCCTGTGTTTGCCAGCTTTAGTGCTGGAGCGTATGTGCGGCCCGGTATTGGGGTAGAAGGCTTTTTCGATACTGGACTAGACAGCGATGAACAGGCGGTATTTGATTTGAGTGTGAATCAGGCATCCGGAATTGCACTCCGATTGGAATCACCGCCGCAGCGGGGCTTGCAGGCTTACGTGTTGCTGGGTTATGTGAATTTTTCGTTAGACCAACTCGAAGAAGATTCCAGGGGAACCCGTACAGTGACGCAAACCTATTCGGGCGCTCGAGTCAGTTTGGGTTTATTGCAACGGTTGCAGGTATTTCCGAATATGCTCTTCGGTGCAGAATATCGGATCTATCACAGTGGTGATGGGATACTGGTTGATGGCTGGAGCCTTGGTCTGAGAGTCAACGTACAATGAGCCCAATGAACGTACTTTATCGCATCTGCGCGTGTGCGTACCTACTGGGTTTGACTGCCTGTTCGGGGGATTCGCGCCCCTTTGAAGAAGCTGTTGAGGCATCCGAACTGAACCTGGTGAGCCTGTCGATCACCACACCTCCGTTCGTTGTTGAACCGCTATTTGTCAGTGCCGGAGCACAGGTGCAATTCGGGCTTTCGGGAACTAATGAGGCCGGTGGATCCGTGACGGTAACCAATGAGAATCGTCGTTGGTCGGTGAGCGACTCGAGTGTCGCCAGAATCTCTTCTGAAGGGTTACTCGTGGCCGAAGCGGAAGGGGAGGTCCAAGTGGGCGTCCGCATCGCGGGCATCTTAGCCCCCGAATACTCACTGACAGTCTCCAATGCCAATTTGGATGGGATTTCCAGTATCGAAGGCGAAGATATAGTGCGTCGATGCGATCCATCGCGTTTCGCCGCGTGGGGTGTGTTTGATGATGGATCTATCCGAGCAATAGGCAACGCCAGCTGGTCTCTGGAACCTGAAAGCGTTGGACGTTTGGAGGCCGATAGTGATGGTGCCATTAAGGTTATTGGTCTTGACCCGGGCACACTGATGCTTAGCGCTACCGTGAACGCGTTTAGCCGAAGCCGTGGCATTGAAGTTGACAGTTCGCTCGAATCCATAACGATCGCTCCCGTCGCTCCGACGGTCAACATTGACGGTACTGAGCAACTCACCGCAACCGGCAGCTATGTCAATACGTCGGGACCGGCCAGTCTCAATATCACCCAGTCAGTAAATTGGCGCGTCATTGTTGGGGACGAATATGCCTCGATAATAGAAACCGGTGAGAATGCAGGATTGCTCACGGGAGTGTCGGAGGGCAGTGCCACGATTCAGGCTAACTGTGGCAACTTATTGGAAAGTATCACTGCGGTGGTGTCCGGGAGTGCCTCCAGTCTGTCCTTTCTGCAAGCAAGTCCGTTTGTCGTATCACTAAGCGTCGATTCGGAACGAGATTTGAATGTCTACACGGGTAGCAGCTACAGCACATCCACCGATGTTACCGACGCGGCCACCTGGTCGGTTACTAGTGGGTCGGAATTTGTGTCCATCAATGACGGATCCAATAAAGGTAGACTCACCGCTCTGGCGGTTGGTGAGGCCCAGGTTCAAGCGGAATATAATGACATTACAGCGGTTATTGATATTGAGGTTGTTGACTAACAGCTTCTACCCATCCCGATGAGTAACTTTGCCTCTGTCGATCAATTGCGTCAGCAATTAGAAGAATCTGTGGTTGGCCAGGAAGTTCTGGTCAACAGAATGTTGATCGCTTTGTTGGTCAATGGTCATTTACTGGTGGAAGGTGCACCGGGACTTGCCAAAACTCGGGCCGTGAAAGAACTGGCTCGGCGTATCGATGGTGAGTATCAACGGGTGCAATTCACACCGGATCTATTGCCTGCTGATCTGACTGGCACCGAGGTGTATAGACCCAGCGACGGATCTTTCGTGTTTCAAAAAGGCCCTTTGTTTTGCAACCTAGTGTTGGCGGATGAAATCAACCGTGCGCCAGCCAAAGTCCAGTCGGCATTGCTGGAAGCCATGGCTGAGCAACAAATCTCAGTGGGGCATGAATCTTACCCATTACCAGAAATTTTCATGGTCATGGCCACACAAAACCCGATTGAGCAGGAAGGCACCTACGCCCTACCTGAAGCCCAGCTTGATCGCTTTTTAATGAAAGTTGAAATCAATTATCCTGATGCTTCAAGAGAGCTTGAGATTTTGAATCTGGTGCGCTCGGAAGCCCGTGATGAGCATCGCGGCGCCAATGCCGGCGAGCGCTCGAGCATTAGCTTAAGCAAAGAGGCTATCGTCGCCGCCAGAGGTGAAGTACTGAACGTCCATTTGGCTGACAACGTCCAGGATTATATTGTGCGTTTAATAACCGTCACGCGTGATCCCAATTCACGGGCCATGGACCTGCGACGATGGTTGTCGTATGGCGCTAGCCCACGTGGCACGATTGCGCTAGACGCAGCATCGCGGGCCCACGCTTGGTTAGACAATCGTGACTATGTGTCACCAGGGGATGTTCAGGCGGTGGTGCATGATGTGTTAAGACATCGGGTGTTATTGTCCTACGAGGCTGAAGCCGAGGGAGTAACACCGAAGAAAGTTATCGATAAGTTGCTCTCCGCGGTTGCAGTTCCCTAACACTTATCCATGTCAGGCTGAATAGCTGTGTTTGCTTCCCCTGCCAGTACCACTTTAAAGGAACTCGTAGAGTTGCGGATGCTGGCTGAGGCAGTCTCTCGCACACGCCTGCGTAAAAGTGCTTCGGTTCGCACAGGGCAAGCGGCATCCAAACGATTGGGGCGAGGGTTGGATTTTGCCGAAGTGCGTGAATACATTGCCGGTGATGATGTGCGTAATATCGATTGGAACGTCACCGCGCGTTCCGGTAAGGCCCACACCAAGCTTTTTATTGAAGAGCGTGAAAACCCAGTGATGTTGGTGATCGATTTTCGCGCTGCGATGCGATTTGGAACACGCGGCATGTATAAATCGATGATGGCGGCCAGACTGGCTGCATTGATGGGCTGGTGTCACGTGGCCAACGGTGATCGGGTTGGTGGAATGGTGTTCACTGATCAATGGCGCAAGGAAATTCGTCCCGAAGCTGGTCGGCGTGGATTGATGAAGTTGCTCAAAGCCGTGGAAGATGGTCAACGGCAAGTGCCAAAACCGGGAAAAGGCCAGTTCAGTGAGTGTTTGTCTCGTTTGCGTGCGCTCATTCAATCAGGCACCTCAGTTCTTATTCTGAGTGACTTTGACGACTTTGACCGACGTGGTAAAAATGCACTGGCGAATCTAACGCGGCGGCATGACTTCACTGGTGTGAAAATATCCGACCCGATTGAAGCAGCCCTACCGGCTCGTGGTCGCTATACCTTTGTAGGCAAGTTTGATGAAACGGCTCGATACTTAAGTTTGAATGTGGGTGGTAAAAATCAACAAAAAGACTACTCAGATCGCTTTACCCAGAAAACTCATGAGGTCGAAAAATTCTTTGTGGCCCATCGAGGACGTGTGTTGCACATATCGACCAATGATGATTTAAAGTCAATTGCCAGCAAACTCTATTTCGGCAATCTCGGTGCCCCTGAAATCGATTCACAGGCGTCGACGAGCTCATCATGAACGAACGCGATAAGCTATTAGCCGAACTTCGTGAGCTCTATATACCCTCAGTGAGCTCACTGCCTGCGCCGGGATGGTGGGTGTTGCTGTTGTTAATTGCGTGTGGAAGCTTTTTGTTTTGGCGGCGCAGCAAGCGCTCTACACAGCTGCGTTGGGAGAAAGATGTTCGGCTAGAAATAGCGGCGATGCGCGAACAATTGGTCGCTGGTGATACGCAGCAAGTCGTGGCGCAGTGTTCGGCATTGGCGCGGCGATTATCGTTACTTGCCGATACTGACGCAACGCATGCCTCTTTGATACAAGATCAGTGGCTTGAACGTCTAGATGTGCTGGCTGGTCGGCCGATCTTTACCCAAGGCCCTGGTCTGTTGTTACTTAGCGCGCCTTATGAGCCGGCTCCGAAGATTGGGGTCGGTGACGCAGAAAGCTTGATCAATGCCGTAGAGCAGCTATCGGTCTCGCTAGTGAACCGGCAGCAGGATCGCTGATGGAAGCCTGGCTCAATGGAATCCGCTTGGTGGCGTCGTGGGACACCGTAGAATGGTTCTGGCCCTGGGCGTTTGTCGCATTGCCCATCCCTTTGCTGATGTTGTTTATTCTTCCTGAATACAAACCTGCCCAGCAGCGCGCCTTGCAAGTTCCGCAGATGGAGGCGTTGCAAACACTGAGTACGCAAAAATCCACAATGCGTCGTGGTTGGATTGGGTTGTTATTACTCCTGTTGATGTGGTTTTTCCTTCTCGCAGCGATTGCTCGCCCGCAGTATTTTGGGGAGCCACAGGGCGTACCGGTGAGTGGTCGCGATTTAATGTTGACTATTGATACCTCTGGCAGCATGTCTGAAACGGATCTCTATGGAGGTTCTCGAGCCGCTTCTCGATTGGCCGTTGTAAAGTACGTAGCGAAGAATTTTATATCGCGTCGACCTGGGGACAGAATCGGTTTAATTTTATTCGGTGAGGCTGCCTATATTCAGACGCCGCTGACTCACGACCATGCCACATTGCAACACTTTCTGGATGAAACAGTCGTTGGGTTGGCCGGTCGTTCCACGGCAATTGGAGATGCTATTGGGCTCGGAATAAAACGTCTGCGACAGCGGCCCGCTGAAGCACGAGTCATGATTCTGCTCACCGATGGTGAGAGTAATGCAGGGATAGTGACACCGTTGGAAGCAGCAGCGGTGGCGGCTAAAAACGATATTCGCATTCATACCATTGGCGTAGGGCCCGACCCGGGCAGCAGTCGCTTTGGCTTAGGTTTAGGTATGCGGCGTAGCGAATTGGATGAACCCACGCTACGGGCGATCGCGGACAACACTGGAGGAACTTACTTTCGGGCACGCAATGTCAAAGAACTCGAAAACATTTATGCACAGATTGACATTCTAGAGCCAACAGAACACGACGATAAAGAATTCAGGCCGGTCACAGAGCTTTATGTCTATCCATTGAGCCTTGCCTTGTTGATTAGTCTGTGTTGGGCAGCAGCCAAGCGTGCGGTGAGTGGTCGCTATGTTTGATGGTTTTTCTCTGTTGCGGCCCATGTGGTTGTTAGGATTGATTCCCCTAGCCGGGCTGGTATGGTGGTGGTGGCGAGAGTCACTTACCGATACGCTGTGGGACGGTGTGGTCGACAAAGAACTGCAGCGTTACGTAATTGAACCGCCTCAGCATAAGCGTCACACCAGTGCCATAGCGCTATTCGCCGGTTGGTGTCTATGCCTGCTAGTGTTGGCTGGACCCGTTTGGGAACAGCGGCCAGTGCCACTGTATTCCTCAGTTGACTCCAGCGTTATTTTGTTCGATCTGTCCAATTCTATGTATGCCGAAGACGTTAAACCGAATCGACTAACCCGTGCAGTGTTCAAGTTAAAAGATGTCTTTGAGCAATCAGCTGGGCAGCAGTTGGGGTTGGTGGCTTTCTCTGAGCGCCCTTATGTCATCAGCCCATTGACGGATGATTTTGCAACGATAGAATCGTTTTTGCCGTCAATGTCCCCGGAAGTTATGCCTATTCAAGGTAGCCGAGTTGACTTAGCTATTTTTCAGGGTATTGATTTGTTGAAACAATCTGGTGTCAGTGCTGGGCATTTGCTTCTGGTGACGGATGCGACTATTTCGAGTCGTGATGTAACCGCAGCGAAAGCTGCAAGGAAGGCTGGGCATATTGTTTCGGTTATGGGTGTTGGAACAGCGCAAGGCGCTCCGCTTCGTGACACAGATGGAAAATTTATTAAGAACAGTTCAGGGGCTGTGGTCGTTCCTAAACTTGATGTCTCGGGCTTGAAAAAGCTCAGCGCCACCGGGGGTGGAAGCTATATCGATGTGAAATCAGATCAGCTTGATTTGCACCAGCTAGCGTTGAACGCAATGAATGATGGTGAGAAGCAAACCGATATTGCAGATCAACAGGGGAGTTACTGGATTGAACGTGGGCCCTATCTGGTAGTGCTGTTAGCTATTTTGAGTTTGGCTCTATTTCGGCGAGGCTTGGCGTGGTGAAGGCGTGGATTCGACAGCTTAGTCTCGGGTTCGTTGCTGCCATTCTTCTAGGTGCTGCTGGTTCTTCGTCGGCCTTTGAGTGGCGTAATTTGTGGCAAACGCCTGAGCAGCGAGCTGCTAGGCAGAAAGCCGATCGTGAGAGTGATGCGCTGATTCAGCATGCACCGGATGAACATTGGCGAGGTCATGGGTATTTTCAAAAAGGTGAATTTGACAAGGCAACAGAAGCATTCTCCAAAGCGAAGACGGAGTCAGACACAGATACCGACACGGTCGGTGCGGCCTACAACGAAGCTACGTCGTTGATACACCAGGGCGAATACGACAAAGCCATCGAGAAGTTTGATGAACTACTCGACACTCAACCGGATCATAAAGACGCCCAGCATAACCGTTCGATTGCTGAGAAATTAAATGAACTTGAACAGCAGCCACAGGATGGCGATAGCGGTCAGAGCCAGCAGAACCAATCTCAGAACGCTCAGCAGAACCAGCAAGGGCAACAAAATCAGCAGGGGCAACCATCTTCCCAGAACCAACAGCAGCCCGCCGGCGCTGGGCAATCACAGAATGCGCAAAATTCTTCGTCCGAAGCCCAACAGTCTCAGCAAGCAGGTGACGATCTGGCTGAAAACTCCAGCGCTGAGAATACCGAAGATGCGGCGAGGGAAGCGCTAGAACAAGCCCGCAGTGACAACGAGGGCGCGCGTGGGTCTGCACAACTGAATTCGGAGCCTTTATCAGAATCGGATCAGTCCACGGAACAATGGTTGCGTCAGATTGATGATGATCCGGCGGGATTACTCCGGCGAAAGTTAGAGCTCAGCCACAGACAACAATATCCGGGAGTTCAAAGTAGTGCCAAACCCTGGTAATTCAGTACGGCAATCAGACCGATGGACAGGCTATTGTCGTCTATGCATCTGCGTATTTTGTCTCTGCTTGAGTGTGGTGGGTTACGCTCAGCAGGAAATCGTAGAAGCTCGGATCAGCTCTGATGTTATTACTATCGATGATTCAGTAACACTGCAAATAATCACTAACTCTGCATCCGATGACGTCGATTTTACCGAACTACAAAAAGACTTTGATGTTATTGCACGCTCGAATTCCCAGCAGGTACAAATCGTAAATGGATCTCAGCAACGGATACAAACCTGGGTGTTGGAGCTTGTACCCAAAGACGTTGGTGTTTTCACTATTCCCGCCATCAGCGTTGGCAGAGCGCTATCCAATCCTGTGCAAGTCACTGTGTCAGAAGCGAGCGTGGGCAGCGCGCGAATTCTGTTTTTAACCGCTGAGGTAGATAAATCCTCTGTGTATGTTCAGGAGCAAGTGCTGTTAACCATTAAAGTGCATGAGGCCGTTGAAGTTTTTGATCAGCAGATCACTTCACTCCGACACGATGATTTAGTGATTCACAACCTGGGCCGTGAAGCAGAAAGTGTAGAGAATATCGATGGCCAGCAATATCGTGTACGGTCTCAAAGATTTGCGCTGTTTCCACAAAAAAGTGGCACGCTGGAAATTCCTTCGCTGTTAATGTCCGCCTCTGTGCCAAGAGATCCGCAAGCAGTGCAAGGATTTTTTCGAGATTCGAAATGGATCAAGCGTCGAACACCGGCCATCGAGCTGACGGTAAAGCCGCGGCCCGAGTCACATGACTCTAGTTGGTGGCTGCCAGCACAACAGGTTGAGATACACAATCGATGGACTCCTCGAACTGCAGTCCAAAGTGTTACTGAAGTGGCGGCAGATGGGCAGCTGCTCAATGTAGCGCCTGAGGAGGATCAAGAGGCTGTTGTGAGTTTCAACAGAGGTAGTGCTGTGTTGAAGGTTGATATCGATCAACCAATAACCCGCGTGATTAAATTAAGCGGAGTCGGTGTTGGTCCAAACCAGCTACCGGAACTGCCGTTGCCGGAAATCGACGGTTTAGATCTGTATTCGGAAGATCTATCCTCAAATGTTGTCGAAACCGCAGAGGGTATTAACACGGTGCAAGACACCAGTTGGGCCATCATAGCTCAGCGACCGGGGACCTTCGAACTACCAGAATTGAAGATCGAGTGGTTTAACACAGATACTGAGCAGATCGAGTCTGCAGTTTTACCCCCGCAAACCATAGAAGTGGTGGGTGAGGCGGTCTCCGCGGCCATGGGCGCGGATGATGATCAGTCCGTGGAACCCACGCGCCCTTCGGAGACTGACTCATTGGTGGCGTCTGATTCTCTCTCCGCGAGTTCCGTCGCGGCAACGGCAACATCTGCCGAAGCTTCGACTACCCACCATGGCGGCTTTTGGCGATGGCTGGCGTTGTTGTTGGGGCTTGGCTGGGTCGCGACCGCCTTGGCGTTTTTGGTCTGGTCGCGTCGAACCAAGACGATGCAGACAAGGGATACAAAGACGTCTCCAGAGCCCAAAGCAGTTATGAGTGTTAAAGATCGTCAAAGCGCGCTTACTCAGCTCCGTGAAGCGATTACGGCCCGCTCTGCACACGCTACGCTTACCGAGACGTTGAACTGGGGCTCGGCGGTGTGGCCGCAGGATCCACCTGGGCATTTGTCCGCACTAAGTACTCGACTATCGTCAGCTCAGCTTGATTGGTTGTGCCGTGCTTTAGATGCTGAGCTTTATCGACCGGAGGATGGCACCAGCAGCAGCGGCGTCTGGCAAACGCTATCGGAGCTACCCACCGTATTGGAACAATCTTTAACAGAACTGTCTGAAAACCAGGCTCAAAAGCGCACGTCTGCAAACGGACTGCCGGAGCTGTAGCTGATCTGCCAGAATAGTGAGAACGACATCAGTTAAACTGCTGCCTTATTCTTTCAAACTTACCCGTATCGGCGCTGTCACACTGTTCGATACTTTCGCGACGACTTGATAATGACAACTCCAGCCTTACCAAATCTTCAGCATTGGAATTTAAACCTGGATCGCAGCGATATTCTTTGGGTCGCCTGCGATAGAGCCAATGAATCCAGTAACTCATTATCCGAAGCGGTTTTAACCGAGCTGGGTGATATCGTCAGTTTTGCAGAAACTGCCAGTCTTACCGGCTTGGTCATCACCTCTGATAAACCCGGAAGTTTTATTCTGGGGGCCGACATTAGAGAATTCGATAAATTTGAGTCCGCCGAAGAGGTCAGTGAGAAGATTCGACAGGGACATGCCGTCTTAGCTCGATTGGAGAATTTAACGTGTCACACGGTGGCTGCAGTACATGGCTTCTGTCTCGGTGGAGGTTTGGAGCTGGCTATGGCTTGCAACTACATTATCGCCAAGAATATACCTGATACCCGTCTGGGGTTGCCCGAAGTTAAGCTCGGCATCTTTCCAGGACTGGGAGGCACCGTGCGTTTAACAGAGCGCGTCGGCGGCTTAGCGGGTATGGAGTTGATGCTCAGTGGCCGCTTGCTACGTGCTCCTGCGGCTCGAAAAATGGGAGTGGTGGATGAGCTGGTAGATGAATTCGCAAGCCTGCATTGGGCGGCACGTCGAGCCATCATGAAAAAACGTAAAAGCCGAGGGCCCTCTCGTACAGCCAGTATCACGAATTATCAGCCAGCCCGAGCGGGCGTAGCGGCGTTGATGCGCAAGAAAACCGCAGAGAAAGCGAATCCTGAACATTATCCTGCGCCCTTTGAGCTTATTGATCTGTGGGCTGAGCACCGCGATAACCGACAGCGAATGTTCGAGGCCGAAGCAGAGAATGTCGGCCGCTTGATGGTGAGTGATACGGCGCGAAATTTACGCCGAGTGTTCTTTCTAACAGAGCGCATGAAAGAGTTGGGTAAGGCCGTGGACTTTGAACCTCGTCGAGTTCATGTGGTTGGTGCCGGTGTTATGGGAGGCGATATTGCGGCTTGGTGTGTTGTGCAGGGTTTGGATGTGACGCTTCAAGATCGAGAGCTCAAATACATAGAACCAGCGTTAACGCGTGCCAAAGCGCTATTTAAAAAGCGCCTGAAAACCAAACCGGCGGTGACTGCAGCGATGAGCCGGTTGGTTCCGGATGTTGAAGGCAAAGGCGTGGCGCGTGCGGATGTCATCATTGAAGCTATCTACGAAGATGCGGATGCGAAACGGTCGCTGTACGCTGAGATTGAGCCGAAGATGGCGGAACATGCGATTCTTGCGACGAACACATCAGCGTTACCCTTAGAAGAATTGGCGCAAGAACTCAACAATCCTGCGGTGTTGATGGGGCTGCACTTTTTTAACCCGGTTGCCAAGATGCCGCTGGTTGAGGTTGTTTATTCCGATAAAACCGATGCTCAGTCTGTTGATAAGGGGTGTGCGTTTTGTGCGGCCATCAACCGATACCCTTTGCCGACCAAAAGCTCCCCTGGGTTCTTGGTGAATCGGGTACTCGCACCGTATTTAATGGAAGCATTTACGGTCATGCTCGAAGGCGTTGATAAAAATACCATCGATGCGGCTGCTGTTCGTTTTGGTATGCCGATGGGACCGATTGAGTTGGCTGACGTAGTGGGGCTTGATGTGTGTATGAAAGTCGCAGAAACCCTGGCCACAGGAGATGTAGAAGCTCAAAGAGAACTACTTCAGGACAAGATCGATGACAAACAGCTGGGCAAGAAATCTGGACAAGGCTTTTATACCTGGACCAAAGGTAAGTCCGATCGGAAGCCAGCCAGTGTGGACAACCCCTATGGTGATCAATTGGCGGCACGATTGATGAAGCCGTTTTTAGCAGAATGTCAGTCTGTGTCTGCCGATGGCATTGTGGCGGATGACGATTTACTCGATGCTGGAATTATTTTCGGTACCGGATTCGCGCCGTTTACGGGCGGTCCAATGAATTACCTAGCGAACCAATAAGGGAAATTATGGCCAATCAAAGCATCAGACCCGTAGTGGTTGTCGGTGGGCTCCGCATTCCATTTTGTCGGTCAGGTTCTGCCTATGCAAATTTGTCGAATAAGAAAATGCTCAGCACTGTTTTATCCGGGTTGGTTGAGCGATACGGCCTGGAGAATGAGCATGTGGATGAAGTCAATGCCGGGGCGGTTATCACTCATTCTCGTGACTGGAATCTCACTCGTGAAGCTGTGTTGAGTTCTGGGCTTGCACCCAGCACACCTGGGCTGACTATGCAGCAGGCGTGCGGGACCAGTTTACAAGCATCTATGTTAGCTGCAGCCAAAATTGCCAGTGGGCACATTGATAGTGCTATTGCTGCCGGTACGGATACCGTCAGTGATGTACCTATCGTGTTCAGTAATAAATTTACCAAGCGTTTGATGAAACTGCGCAAGGCGCGAGATATTAAATCCAAATTAGGGGTGTTTAAAGGACTCGGTGCAAAAGAGCTAGCGCCGGTGCCACCTTCAACAGATGAACCGCGCACTTTTTTGAGTATGGGGCAGCACTGTGAGCTTATGGCCCAGCAGTGGGGTATTCCGCGTGAAGCTCAGGATGAATTGGCAATGCGTTCCCATCACAATGCGGCTTCGGCGTATGAAGAAGGGTTCTATGACGATTTATTGCTTCCCTGTGAAGGTGTGCTGCGTGACAATAATATGCGCCCAGATACCAATATGGAGGTTTTGGGTGGGCTTCGCAATGCGTACGAAAAAACTGAGAAGGGAACCTTGAGTGCTGGCAATAGTACGCCACTGACCGATGGTGCCGCAGGTGTGTTGTTGTGTTCGGAACAATGGGCAAAGGAACGTAATTTACCCATACAGGCTTACCTGACGCATTCAGCCACCGCAGCCGTAGATTACGTCGCTGGTGCCGGTTTGCTCATGGCGCCCACCGTAGCGGTGAGCAAAATGTTGGATAGAGCGAACATGACTCTGCAGGATTTTGATGTGTACGAAATCCATGAGGCGTTCGCTGCACAAGTGTTGTGTACGTTAAAAGCCTGGGAAGATCCTGAGTACTGTCAATCTGAATTGGGACGCACGGATGTGCTTGGCGGCATTGACCAGTCCCGCATGAATATCAAAGGCAGCAGCTTGGCCGTTGGACACCCCTTTGCTGCAACCGGGGCCCGCATCGTGGGTACTCTCGGGAAAATTCTAGAGCAGCGTCAGGGTGGAAAAGGGCTAATATCTGTTTGTACCGCTGGCGGTATGGGCGTTTGCGCCATTATGGAGCGTTAACGATGGGTCTTTGGATTCGAGTAGCAGTTCTGCTCGTTGTGTTTGTCGGTTCTGCGATTGCAGATGAACACAACTCTGAATACGGGATTATTCATTTGTCAGCGACAGCGGAGAAAGAGGTTAAAAATGATTTGCTCATAGCCACCTTGATCGTGCACGCTGAGGACAACGATCCTGCGCAATTGGCCAACCGTATTAATGCCACTATGGGCTGGGCATTGACGCGACTTAAACCGATGACGGCGATCAAGCACAAAACGTTAAATTATCAAACTAATCCTGTATATGATAGAAAGCGTGAAAAAGTATTGGGCTGGAGGGCGCAGCAAACACTGCAACTAGAGTCTCAGGATTTTGAGGCCGCAGGCAAGGCCATTGAGCTTTTGCAATCGCGATTGAAAATGACCTCGATGCAACTCCAACCGCAACCGAGCACTCGCAAAGCAGCCGAGGATGAGTTAATCAACGAAGCCCTAAATGCATTCAAAGCGCGAGCCGAACTGGTTCAAACCAACTTTGGTGCTTCAAATTATGCGCTGCGCGAAATACATGTGAACACCGGATCGCATTTTGTTCCGCCCAGGTACGATGCCCGAATTTCCCATATGCAGGCGTCTGAGGCTGCTCCGGCGATTGAAGGTGGAACCAGTCAAGTGAGCGTACAGGTTCAAGGCAGTATCGAGTTAGATTAAACTCTTCATTGAGTACAGACGGTGGTAGTAGCAATGAGTAGTCATCAAGAATTTATGCAGGCAGCTATCGATGAAGCACGAAAGGGCCGAGCCTCTGGAGGAATTCCCATTGGGTCTGTGCTGGTAATCGATGGTTCGATTGTGGGGCGTGGGCACAACCAAAGAGTGCAGCACGGCAGCGCGATACGACATGCTGAGATGGATTGCTTAGAGCAGGCCGGCCGGCTCAGTGCTAAGGATTATCAGCGGGCGACCATCTATTCCACCTTGTCCCCGTGTGATATGTGCAGTGGCGCTATCCTGTTATATGGCATTCCAAACGTAGTCGTTGGGGAAAACAAGACGTTCCAAGGCCCAGAGGAGTATGTGCGCTCACGTGGGGTAGAAGTGGAGGTGCTGGACGATCCGGCCTGTATCGCCATGATGGAAAAGTTTATCGAAGAAGAGCCCCATCTTTGGAACGAGGATATCGGCGAGTAAGGCCAGAACCTACGCCAGGGGTAATCCAGATGTGCCCTATTCCGGTATAGATGTTTAGCATCGTCGCAACCTGATTACTCAGTCGCCCCATAGTAATCGCAAAAGTAGTACCATCTCGGGCGTTCCAATCTTTAACTAGGACCACATCTAATGAAGATTTTGGTGGGTGTAAAACGCGTTCTGGACTACAACGTAAAAGCTCGGGTCAAGGCAGATAAGTCGGGGATCGAGCTAGCGAATGTAAAAATGTCTATGAATCCGTTTGATGAAATCGCTGTCGAAGAAGCGCTTCGCATTAAGGAAGCCGGCGATGCGGAAGAAGTCATCGTGCTGTCCATCGGCCCTTCGCAAAGCCAGGAAACCATCCGAACTGGGTTGGCCATGGGAGCCGATAGAGGCATTTTGATTGAGACTGACGAATTACTTGAGCCTCTGGCTGTAGCGAAGCTGTTTAAGCATGTCGTAGAAAAGGAAGAGCCAGGATTGGTTATCGTGGGTAAGCAAGCTATCGATGATGACAGCAATCAAACCGGACAGATGTTAGCTGCAATGACTGGCATGGCACAGGCGACTTTCGCTTCCAATGTGGAACTTGATGGTGATCATATAAAAGTGACTCGCGAAGTCGACGCTGGTCTTGAGTCTATAAGGATCAAACGCCCTGCCGTCTTAACCACCGATTTACGTTTGAACGAACCGCGCTATGCAAAGTTGCCCAACATCATGAAAGCCAAGAAAAAGCCGTTGGATATCATTCCTGTGGCAGACACGTCGGTAGATGTGTCCAGCGGTTTGAAAGTAGTGGAGGTCAATGAGCCGCCCCAACGTGAGGCCGGGGTGATCGTGGGCAGCGTCGCTGAGCTGGTGGATAAGCTTAAGAACGAAGCTAAAGTTATTTAAAGCGCGATATTTAAGGATTGTATGATGAGCATATTGATACTGGCAGAACATGAATCGGGCGCGCTGCGACCCGCTACACTCAATGTCGTAGCTGCAGCTAAGGCCATGGGTGGGGATATCAGCTTATTGATCGGTGGCAAGGATGTATCTGCGGTAGGTGATGCCGCGTCCGCTGTTGATGGTGTGTCGAAGGTTCTGGTTTGCGATGATGCACTTTATGAACATGAGTTGGCCGAGAATCTCACGAATCTCGTGCTCAGTGTGGCTGACGGCTACACACACATCTTGTTTGCTGCAACCGCCTCTGGGAAGAATGTCATGCCGCGGGTTGCTGCGATGCTAAACGTGTCTGGTATTTCAGACATTGTTGAGGTGAAAAGCGACGATACCTTTGTCAGACCTATCTATGCAGGCAATGCGATGGCAACCGTACAAAGCTCCGATACGGTTAAGGTCATAACCGTTCGCACGACAGCGTTTGACGCTGCAGCAGAAACGGGCGGCAGTGCGGCGATTGAAACGGTGGCCGCCGCCGAGGGCAGTGATCTGGTCGAATTCATCGGTCAGGAACTGTCTAAATCGGATCGTCCCGAACTCACCAGTGCCGAGATCGTTATTTCTGGGGGGCGCGGTATGCAAGATGGCTCTAACTTCAAGATGCTCGATGACATTGCCGCTAAGCTAAATGCGGCGGTCGGCGCGTCTCGTGCGGCAGTGGATGCGGGCTATGTTCCCAATGAATATCAGGTGGGTCAAACTGGAAAAGTAGTCGCTCCCGATTTATACATAGCTGTCGGTATCTCAGGTGCCATACAGCATTTGGCTGGCATGAAAGACAGTAAAGTCATCGTGGCGATTAATAAGGATGAAGAAGCGCCCATATTCCAGGTGGCTGACTATGGATTGGTGGCGGATTTATTCGATGCGTTGCCCGAGTTCACAGCTGCATTGGACTAACTGCTTTGGGTTAAGCTTACCGGCGATTGCTTTTTTTTACGGTGTAGGAGGTCGATCTGATGAGTTACAACGCCCCCGTGCGCGATATTGCGTTCATGTTGGAAGAAGTTGTTGGCCTGAGTGACATTGCTTCTCTACCTGGCAACGAGGAAGTTTCCGAAGATCTAGTAGCAGCAATATTAGAAGAATCGGCCAAGTTCACCTCAGAGGTACTAGCGCCGTTAAATTTTGTCGGTGACCAACAAGGCAGTCAGTGGAGTGAAGAGGGTGTAACGACACCAGAAGGTTGGAAAGATGCGTACCGCCAGTTCACAGAGAATGGTTGGAATAGCTTAAGTTTTCCCAGTGCCTATGGCGGTCAGGATATGCCGATGTGTGTGGCTACTGCGGTAGAAGAGATGTGGCATAGCTCCAATATGTCATTTGGACTTTGTCCATTACTCACCAAAGGGGCAGTTGATGCGATCGATCATCACGCTTCAGATGAACTAAAGCAAACCTACTTGCCGAATATGGTGGAAGGTACTTGGTCGGGTACGATGAACCTGACTGAGCCTCAAGCTGGAACCGACCTTGCGGCTATTCGAACTCGTGCCGAACCCGCTGGAGATCATTACCTGATCAAGGGCCAAAAAATCTACATCACCTATGGTGAACATGATTTAACGGAAAACATCATTCATTTAGTCCTGGCACGTTTGCCCGATGCACCTGAGGGTGTGAAAGGGATATCGCTCTTTATCGTCCCCAAATATCTGGTGAATGCGGACGGTACGCTGGGCGAGCGTAATGATGTACGTTGTGTGTCTATCGAACACAAATTGGGTATCCATGCCAGCCCTACTTGTGTCATGTCCTACGGCGACAACCACGGCGCCCTTGGTTATTTAGTTGGAGAGCCGCATCACGGTCTGATGTACATGTTCACGATGATGAATCAAGCACGCCACGCAGTGGGTGTGGAAGGCTACGGCATAGCTGAACGAGCGTATCAACATGCGCTTGCTTATGCAAAAGAACGCAAACAAGGTAAAACCTTGTTGGGTAAAACCGAAGATGATCAAACTATTGTTAATCATCCGGATGTCAGGCGCATATTGATGACCATGCGCTCGCAGATAGAAGCGATGCGCGGATTGGCTCTGGAATCGGCGGCAGCGTTTGATCGGGCCCGTAAACACCCAGAGGCCGAGGTGCGTGAGCGCAATCTGCGCCGCGGTGAGTTGTTAACTCCGCTGGTTAAGGGTTGGTCCACTGAAACAGGTGTCGATTTATGCTCTTTGGGTGTGCAGGTGCATGGAGGCATGGGGTATATCGAGGAGACCGGCGCTGCACAGATTCTGCGTGATTCACGGATTACCCCCATTTACGAAGGCACGACTGCTATTCAAGCGAACGATTTGATTGGCCGAAAAACGGCCCGGGATGGCGGTAAGGGTATGGGTGAACTCATGGATGATATGCGGATCACCCTGAATGAGCTAAAAGGCGAATCTGACGCTGATGTGGCAGCAATAGCGATTCGTTTCGAGCACGGATTAACGGCGGCCGTGGCCGCTAATGACTGGTTGCTTGGTCAGAATGACGCTACTTTGCCCGCCGCGACGTCTGTGGAGTTTCTAATGATGCATGGTCGATTGGCCGGTGCCTGGATGTTGGCACGGGGTGCTCTGGCTGCGTTGCGTTTGAAGCAGCAGGATCAAGCAGATCAAGCGTATTTGGATACCCGTTTGGCCATGGCACGTTATTATGCAGACCGCATACTGCCATTGGTTGAATCAAGCAGCACGATAGTCACTGAAGGCGCTGAGAGCACTGTCTCTGTGGCAGTTGCTCAGTTATAGACACCATGACTTATTCCACTATAGAAGTGCAGACGTTAGAGGGTGTAGGTGTGATCACGCTCGATCGACCTGACGCATTGAATGCGCTGTCTGCGGCATTAATGCACGATGCGGTAGATGCGTTGACCCAATTTGAAAAGGATGACGCTATAAAGGTGATTGTACTGACCGGGTCTGCCAAAGCGTTCGCTGCAGGTGCGGACATTAAAGAAATGGTGGATCAAGTTTACCCAGACGTATATACCGAACGAATGTTGGGTGATTGGGACCGGTTTGCCCGCTGTCGCAAACCGGTAATCGCTGCGGTTGCAGGCTATGCACTAGGTGGTGGCTGTGAGCTTGCGATGATGTGCGACGTTATCTATGCAGCGGATACCGCGCAGTTTGGTCAACCCGAAATCAAACTGGGTGTCATTCCTGGACTGGGGGGTACACAGCGTCTGACGCGTGTCGTTGGCAAAGCTAAAGCTATGGATATGTGCTTAACCGGGCGGATGATGAAAGCCGATGAAGCTGAACGATCAGGACTGGTGTCGCGGATATTCCCGGCTGATCAATTAGTGGATGAAACCCTGAAACTGGCAAGCCAGATGGCGCAAATGTCTACACCTGTTCTGCAGATGGTAAAGGACTGCGTCAATACTGCGCTCGAAACACCTCTGGAGCAGGGGATAGCCTTCGAGCGCAGACAGTTTTATTCGCTGTTTGGAACGCCTGATCAGAAAGAAGGAATGACAGCGTTCATTAACAAAGAGAAGCCGAAGTTTCAGTCCTGATCCATTCGGGTTGCTTTCCCGGTTATGTTTTTATTGGCGTTGAGTTTTTCGTTGGCGAACTTTTTTACCTGTTCCCAATTTCGGCCGACGAGCCATCCTGCGACAAACACAATAATTGTCCAAAACATATCACTACCCCAATTAAGTTCTCAGTTCACGAAGCTGCCTAAAATGTGGGGTCTACTAACCCCGTTTTAAAGGTCGACTGGGATGCTGATTTGATTGATATTCTTCCCATCAGCTCCACATTACCAGCTCTCGCGGACTGTCGGCAAGTGGCGATACAGCTGACACAATTCTTGAACATTGGTCCAATGCCAACCTACTACATGTTCGGATAATTAGGGCCGCCACCACCTTCAGGCGTTACCCAGGTGATATTTTGCGCTGGATCCTTGATATCACAGGTTTTGCAATGAATACAGTTTTGTGAATTGATAACAAACCGAGGTTCATCGTTCTCGACCACCACTTCGTAAACCCCTACCGGACAGTAACGCTGCGCAGGTTCCGCAAAAGCAGGTAGGTTAGTGCTGATGGGTATGGTTGGATCTTTTAGTTGAAGATGCACTGGCTGATTGTCCTCATGATTAGTGTTAGATAGAAACACTGAAGAGGGCTTGTCGAAGCTGATTTTTCCATCGGGTTTTGGGTAGTCTATAGATTTGCAGGCATCGGCACGCTTCAAACTCGCATGATCTTCGCTGTTATCTTTAAGCGTAAAGGGTAGTTTTCCTTGGGCAATATTTTGATCGATGAAATTGAACGCCCCCCCAAGATAGGTGCCGAATTTATGCAGTGCTGCGCCGAAGTTTCTTGAGGTGTGTAATTCTTTGTAGGCCCAGGAGGCCTCGAAGTTCTTGTCAAAATCCGTTAATTCTTCTCCCGTTGCTCCTGTTGCTAACGCGCTGGCAATGGTTTCGGCGGCCACCATTCCCGATTTCATCGCGGTATGGGTGCCTTTGATTTTTGAAAAATTCAGTGTTCCCGCATTGCAACCAATCAGTAGCGCACCGGGCATAGACATTTTTGGTAAGGCACTCAAACCACCTTTCGTAATTGCCCTGGCACCGTAGGCGATTCTTTCTCCACCTTCGAGGGTATTCGCAATGGCCGGGTGATGTTTGAATCGTTGGAATTCATCGAATGTGCTCAAATGGGGATTGCTGTAGTTCAAGTCGATGATCAAACCGACCACCACTTGGTTATTCTCTAGATGATAGAGAAAGGCTCCGCCAGTTGAGCCCGATTCGGAGAGCGGCCATCCGGTCCCGTGCACTACTAATCCAGGATCGTGTTTAGCAGGATCAACTTGCCAGAGTTCCTTGAGGCCTATGCCGTAGTGCTGCGGCAGTTTATCTTCATTGAGATTGAACTGATCTATTAGCTGTTTGCCCAGATGCCCACGACACCCTTCAGAAAATACCGTGTATTTAGCATGCAACTCCATACCGACTTCATGAGAGTCTTTGGGATTACCATCGGCGTCTAAACCCATATCACCCGTCGCAACGCCCTTAACCCGGCCATCATCATGGTAGAGCACTTCTGCGGCGGCGAAGCCGGGGAATATCTCAACGCCAAGACTTTCCGCCTGCTCGGCGAGCCAACGAGTGAGATTTCCTAAGCTCGCGATGTAATTACCATGATTGTGCATGGTTTTTGGCGCAAAAAAGTTCGGTACCTTGATGGATTTTTCACGGCTGGTAAAAAACAGAATCTCGTCACGCGTGACTGGTGTATTCAGCGGTGCGCCATCCTCTTTCCAATTGGGGAATAATTCGTTCATCGCCGTAGGTTCAATCACCGCACCCGATAGAATATGGGCACCCACTTCAGAGCCTTTTTCCAAAACAACCACACTGATTTCGGTGTCCGTCTCCGCACTGATTTGCATCAAGCGGCAAGCAGTGGCCAGTCCGGAGGGACCAGCCCCAACAATAACTACATCGAATTCCATTGATTCGCGTTCAACGTTACTCATTGGGTAAAGCTCCGATTGGTGTGTCTGTTCAGCATTAAAATTATAAAGGTTGTCAGAGCTTTAACGCTCTTGCACACTAAAAATTTGATAGGTCCAACAAGTCAGTGGATTTGCCCCTTCTAGCGGGTCGAGCACGAGCTCCGTAATTATCCCTGAGTTTGTCAGCTAGGGCATCAGCTGCATCGGGCTCTCCATGTACGAGTAGAACTGGCGGTCGACCTTCAAAACTTTCATACCAGGCGAGCATGCCGTTTTGATCAGCGTGCGCTGATAGGCCACCGACCGTATGGACCTGGGCGGCAACGTTTATTCGTTCGCCCCAGAGTTTGATGGTGGGTGCACCTTCCACAATCCGGCGTCCCAGACTGCCATGGGATTGGTAGCCTGAGATAATGAGATGAGTGTCCGGCTTCCATATATTGTGCTTTAAATGGTGCAAGATGCGCCCGCCCGTCATCATGCCACTGCCAGCAACAATAATGGCGCCGGATTCCAAGCGATTAATTTGCCGAGACTCATCGGCTGTTTCGGTAAAGGTCAGGTTGGGCATGGATAGCAGGGGCCCGTTTTCCTCGTAAAATGCTGCCGCAGTTTCGTCGTAGAGTTTGGTGTATTTCAAATAGACATCAGTGGCCTTAATCGCCATAGGGCTGTCTAGAAATATTCGCCAACGTCCGAGATCCCATTCGTCGAAATAACGCGCAAACATATACAAAATCATCTGACTACGACCTACCGAAAATGCGGGTATCAGGACATTGCCTGGGCTATCTTTGATTGCTTCTGCGATCTCGCTGACCTCATCAAAGGTGTCTGACCAATCGCGGTGTTCGCGATTGCCATAGGTACTCTCCATGAGTATGAGGTCGGCGTGGTTTAGGTGTGTAAAGTCCCTTAAGATCGGCGCGCCGCGATGCCCCAGGTCGCCGCTGAATACCACAGTCCTCTGTTCATTGCCTTCTGAGAGTGTGAGTTCAACAATGGCAGAGCCGAGTATGTGCCCGGCATCGTACAAAGTGACGGAGACACCTTCGGTTACGTTGTGAGGTTTTTGGTAAGGCAGGGTGTAAAAGCTTTTCAGGGTTTTTTCCACATGTTCCATTTGGTACAAGGGGTCAAGTGGGGGTTTGCCACGTCTTGCCCGCCGCTTATTGCGGTATTCAACATCGCGGGCGTTCAGATAGGCTGAATCTTTGAGCAAAATCGTGCAGAGGTCGGCGCTGGCCTCGTGCGTGTATATTTTCCTCGAAATCCCTGTTTGATTAGAATCGGTAACCGACCGCTGTGATCAATATGTGCGTGACTTAAAACGACGGCGTCGAGTCTTGCCGGATCGAAGGGGAAAGGGTCATGATTTCTCAGCTCGTCTTTTTTTCGCCCTTGAATCAGGCCGCAGTCGAGCAACACTTGTTTATTACCGACTTCAAGTAGATGACAGGAGCCGGTGACTTCTCCGGCCGCACCAAAACTGGTTAGCTTCATGGTATGACATGCCTACGCGTGGCGTGGATAGGGCGCATGGTTGCGCATATACAGTTACACTGTTCATTGTAGCGAAAGCCGCCTAAACGATATACCCGCCTTTTTCACTCAAATCACTCTGGCATGGGCACTGAATACAGCTTCTACATAACCTGCGCCACTGGCCTTGAATCGTTGCTTGCGGAGGAGCTAAAACAGCTGCCGCTTGAGCGAATTCGAGTTCAGGGGGCTGGAGTGCGGTGTGAAGGTACATTAGCAGGTGCCTACAGGGCCTGTATGCATTCTAGAGTCGCGAATCGAGTCTTAATGCCGGTTCATCAAGGCCCGGTAGATTCACCTGAGAGCCTGTATGCTTTGATCCAGCAAGTGGATTGGTCGGAACACTTGCAGGCCCACGATACTCTGGCCGTTGATGGTTTCGTCGCCAATTCAGTGATCACTCATTCACAGTATGCGGCCCTAACGGTCAAAGATGCTATCGTCGATCAATTTCGAGAAAAATCGGGTGTGCGTCCGTCGGTTGAGCGCGATCGGCCGAACGTGCGCATCAATATATACATTTTTCGCGATACCGCCCGTATTGCGATAGACCTATCCGGTACTAGCCTGCATCGTCGCGGCTATCGGCAACAACAGGGACGTGCACCGCTTAAAGAGAACCTGGCTGCAGCGTTGTTGTTGTCATTGGAATGGCCCCAAAGAGCCTCGCGCGGTGCTCGATTTGTCGACCCAATGTGTGGATCAGGAACGTTGCTTATCGAAGCTGCGTTGATGGCCTCGCAGCGCGCTCCGGGGTTATCCCGCGATTATTTTGGTTTTCAGGGGTGGTTACAGCACGACGCTGCACTTTGGTCCGAGGTTGAATCAGAAGCTCTGGCGGCGGTCATCGATGTTGACAACCTGATGCAAGGTTACGACTCTGATCGCCGCGCCATTGAGTATGCGGCAGACAATGCACGAGTGGCCGGTGTGGATCAGCTGGTCCAGTTCAAGGTTCAAGATGTTCATAAACTTGTACCAGTTAACACCGCTGACAGCGATAAAAAGCATCTGTTGTTATCTAACCCTCCCTATGGGGAACGCTTGCAGGCAGGCGAGACCTTCTACGAAGAACTCGGTAAAAGTATCAGTCGCGCTTATGCAGGCTGGACAGCTGCATTGATCGTCAGTGATTTAAAACTGCTTAAGCACAGCCGGTTGCCGTTAAAGGACCGCAAAGAGTTCAAAAATGGCGCCATACCCTGTGTGTTGGCCTCTGGGCTGGTGCCTAAGATTCGTTCACAAGAGATTGACATCGATGCCTTTGTTAACCGACTAGCAAAAAATCAGCGAAAGCTTAAACCATTTTTAAAACAAACAAAGGTGCAAGCGTATCGTCTGTACGATGCAGACTTACCAGAATTCGCGGTGGCGATCGATATATATGAGTGTGAGCAACGGTGTGTGGTTGTGCAGGAGTATCAGGCACCTGAGTCTGTAAACGCTGCCATGGCTGAACAACGTCTCGGTATTTTGTTGAACGCTTTGCCCCAATTGCTGGACGTGTCCAAACAGCAAATTCATGTCAAATTGCGCGAAAAGCAATCTGGGTTAGATCAGTATGAGAAAACTGGAGAGGAAAGGTCGGTAGGTGTGCTGAATGAATTCGGCTACTCATTGAGTTTGAATTTTAGCGACTATCTTGACACAGGGTTGTTTCTCGATCATCGCAAGGTGCGGCGTTACGTTGGTGATCAGGCAAAAAACAAACGATTTTTAAATCTATTTTCATACACATCCAGTGTGACAGTGGCGGCTATTGCGGGCGGGGCCACCAGCACAGTGTCGGTGGATTTGTCCAAAAACTATTGTGAGTGGTCGCAGAGAAATTTCAATTTGAATGGGTTTGATTCTGCCTCCCATCAGATCATTCGTACTGATGTTATGACATGGTTAAATTCGCAGGCCAATGAACCAGTGTTTGACTTGATATTGCTCGATCCACCTACATTTTCAAACTCTAGTGCTTTGGAACGAGATTGGGATGTGCAGACAGATCATGTGAGTTGCCTGCTGGCTTGTATGGACTGTCTGGCGAGCGACGGCGTGTTAATTTTCTCAACGAACTACCGACGCTTTAAGCTCGATGTTGCTGGATTAGAGCACCGGGTACAGATTGAAGATCGATCAAGGTGGTCGATTGACAAAGACTTTGAACGAAACCAACGTATACATAAATGCTGGTTCATCCGGCATCGCTAGGAGATATTTGTGGCTGAATTCTTTTCTAACTATGGCCTTTTTCTGCTCAAAACGCTCACGGCTGTGCTGGCCATTATTATTGTGGTTTTTGCCATCACGATGCTGAGTATGCGCTCGCGCAAATCTCAGGCAACAGGACACATTGAAATTCGCAAGATCAATGAGCATGTCGACTCGATGAAGGAGGCCTTAACATTCTCATCGCTGGATATAGGGCAACATAAAGAGGCCCTAAAAGAGAAAAAAGCCGCTGAAAAACTGGAGCGTAAAAAAAATAAGGCTGAGGCCAAGAAAGCGCGAAAAGAGAAAAAAGAAAAAGAGAACAACAGCACGGAGGTGTCTAGAGACAAACGCGTGTTTGTCATGAACTTCGATGGCGATATTCGCGCCAGTGACGTGGATAAACTGCGCGAAGAAGTTTCCGCCGTGCTAACCACTGCTACCGAAACCGATGAAGTGGTGGTGAAATTGGAAAGTGGTGGAGGGATGGTGACCTCCTACGGTCTCGGTGCTTCCCAACTCAAACGTGTGGTGGATAAAAACATACCGTTAACTGTTTGTGTAGATAAAGTGGCGGCTAGTGGCGGGTATATGATGGCCTGTGTGGCGGATAAGGTTCTCGCAGCGCCTTTTGCCATGATCGGATCCATTGGCGTGGTGGCCCAGATTCCCAATGTGCATCGGCTACTTAAAAAGCACGATGTTGATTTTGAGTTGATCACGGCGGGCAAATACAAAAGAACGTTAACCGTCTTTGGCGAAAATACTCCGGAAGGGCGAGAAAAATTTGCCGAAGACATGGAAAATATTCACGAATTGTTCAAATCTCACGTCAGCGATCACCGAAACGACCTGGACATCGAATCGGTGGCGACCGGCGAAGTCTGGTTTGGTCAAGATGCGCTGGAGCGCAAACTCATCGATGGCATTAGCACGAGCGATGAATATCTGATGGGTCTCTGTGATGAGCATGATGTGCTTGAAGTTAAGTACAAAGAACGCAAACCGCTGTCCGAGCGGTTCTCCTTTGGATTGCAGATGGCCGCTGAGGGTGCTGTTTCAAAACTACTGAACAGGCTGTACAACGCTCGGTATGAGATCGGTTAAAGGGCTAGTTGCGAATAGTGGCCGCAGTCAACTTCGCCTGTAATAGTTCGTATTCAGTATTCCAGGATGACTGTATTTGTCGATAACTTATAGGTTTTGAACCGCTGAGATCGCGCTTAACGATCGTCTATAGACCCGAAGCCCAGTTCATCGCTAGTTTCAAACACGGGTCGGCTGCGTGCCTGTGCTGCAGCGGGTTGCGCAGCACAGTTGCCGCTGTAGAGATAATTCAGCGCGGCGCTGTACATATTGTCGTCCAATGAGCCTTGATCTCCTTGATAGGTATCGAACACCTCACAATCGGGTGCAATGCCGTTGATTACTGATGCACCATCGGCATTAGTTGAAATCAATTCCATGGCATGCATGCGCTTGCCGCACCGGTCTCGACCCCGCGACACGAACGGTTTGCCCACGGTCAGTCCACCAATGGTGTAGACATCGATGTACGGCCGTAATGCATTGATGGTGAGCTCTGAGGAGGATGCTGTTCTGCCGGACGTGATCACATACAAACGATTTAGGTCGAGCGTGATGTCGTTTGGTTCGAAACTTCGCGTGTAGTTGAATTCTGCGTAGCGATCATTAAATGAAAGTCGCTCGGAGATTTCATCGAACACCACTTCACCCGCAACCTGTGAGCCTAATTGACGGGCAATGGAGGTAAACCCACCGCCGTTGAAGCGTAGATCCAGAATCAGTTCATCGGCTTCATTGTCCCGCAACCAAGCCATGACATTGTTGAGCTCAGACTGCGCAGTGCCCAAATAACTCAAAAAGTTGATGTAACCTACGCGTTGTTGGGTTTCGTTCAGGGTGGCTACGTTAGCACTTTGGACAGTGTAGAGACGATACTCCCCACTGGTAACAGATATGTCCTGCGTCTCGCCGGTGGCTTTGTTAACGGTAAAAGTCGGTGAGACTATGTCTGTGCCCGTGCCGAGATACTCACTCCAAAGTTGGTTAGTCATTTCCTCAATCGGTGTGCCATTGACAGCCATTACGACGTCACCTCGTTGTAAACCGGCTAGCTCCGCTGGAGATTCCTTATAGACAGCAGCAGTTCGTACGGCCCCGAGAGAATCTCTAACGAGCCGAAATCCAAATCCGAAGGTGATACCTTCTTCGAAAAGTTGTTCTTGCTGGGCGCTGTCGGTGACGTTGCTGAATCGATCTGGGCTGACTCGTAAGTCGGTGATCAGTTGCTCTGGAGATTCATAGGCAGCTAGGTCTACCTGCGGAACCAGGTTGTAATAGAGGTAGTAGTCGCGCATGGCATCATCGACCCATTGATTCAAGTCGGCTACGGAGCATTCTTCCTCGCCGGCATCGGTGGAACCATCGCTATCAGTACCGCCACCATCGGTGGTCGTGCCGCCGGTGTCTGAGCCGTCGCTGCCTGTATCGGTTGTATCCCCACCCGCATCTGAGCTATCGCCATCAGTACCTGTTGAGTCGCCACCCGTATCGGCACCATCGCTGCTGCCCTCGGTACCTTGCGAATCGGTGGTGCCGGACCCCGTGTTGCCAACGCTGGTATTGCTCTCAGGGTTGGTGCCGCCGTCGCCACCGTTATTGCCGGAATTGCAGCCGATGATTGAGTAGGTCAGAACAGCAATAAGCAGGTAACGAAAATACATCATCCTTGGTTCCTTGAGAGGGGACAGGGTTAATCGAATTCTACTCACTAAGACACCCCAAGCGCGGTCGAATGAGTAAATTGTGTGTATCTCTTAACGTTTACTACGCACGTGCGACGGTTTTTAGACAGGAAATTCCCCATTTGCTCGGCTAGGGTTTGGCTTGCTGATAAATTTCATGAATTCTGGCTCGGAGAGTTAAGATCGGTGACACTGCTTTGATCTAAGGCTTGCTATGACTGTCATGAAACCTCTGTCGGGAATTCGTGTTCTGGAAATGGGGCAATTAATTGCCGGTCCGTTTGCGGGTCAAGTGCTCGGGTACTTTGGCGCTGAGGTTGTCAAAGTTGAACCACCTGGGCGGGGTGATCCACTGCGTACCTGGCGCACGCTAGATAGTTCTGGCACCTCCTATTGGTGGCACAGCATAGCGCGAAATAAGAAATCCCTTTCTCTGAATTTGAACGAGCCTCAGGGGCAACAGTTAGCGCAGCGGTTGATCGAAAAAGCCGATGTGCTGGTGGAAAATTTCAGACCTGGCAAGATGGAGCAATGGGGCTTAGGGCCGGACACCTTCGAAACATCCAATCCAGATTTGATTTATACCCGTGTCTCTGGGTACGGTCAGTCAGGTCCTTATTCTGATCGACTGGGATTTGCCTCTGCCTGTGAAGGTGTCGCTGGGTTTCGTTATCTGAATGGTTACCCAGGTGAAACGCCCGTGCGGCCCAACCTGAGCTTGGGTGACACCTTAGCAGGCATGCATGCCGTTATTGGTACGTTGCTGGCGCTGCAGGCCCGGCAACGTCTTTCCTCTGATTCAACCACAACACCCACCGGTGGTGGACAGGTGGTTGATGTATCGATCGTGGAATCTATATTCAACATGATGGAAGGTGTGCTGCCGGAGTACAGTGGTGCTGGAATTGTCCGCGAACCATCGGGGTCAACGCTTACCGGTATCGTGCCAACCAACACCTACCGTTGTGCTGATAAGAAATTTGTTGTCATTGGCGGTAATGGCGATTCGATTTTCAAACGACTGATGATATGCGCTGAGCGGGAAGACTTAGCTGAAGATCCTGAGTTAGCGGACAACGTTGGGCGAGTGGCGCATGAGGAGCGTATCGATGCAGCTCTGCAAAGCTGGACCATGCGTTATTCCAGTCAGGTCATATTACAAAAGCTCGCTGACCATCAGGTGCCAGCCGGCCCGATCAATTCGATTGCCGATATCGCTAGCGATCCACATTTTATGGCGCGCTCTGCTTTTGAAACGATTCAAGTTGAAGGTGATTCGCGCCAAATTCCGGCTGTCTATCCAAGGTTACAACGCACGCCGGGGAGTACTGAGCGAGGTGGTCCTGCGGTGGGAGAGCATACCGAAGAGGTATTGAAGGCTTGGTTAAATTCAACCAATTCGGACCTTGAGCGCTACCAAACTGACGGCATAGTGTGATCCAGTTGCCACAATTTCGGGTCGCTGCGACATCGCTTTTGGTGTCATACCGCAATTTGTAAAATTCCACTTACAGACAAATTATTTGCTCGTAAAGCATTGCTCTTATCTGGTCGATAAAACGGTATGGCCCAGGCGCGCTTACGCGTGCCCGGAAGCACCCTGATGTGATGGAAATCACACGGCCGGATTGAAGCAACGTATGAGCCGAACTAACGTTAACAAGCCTTTAATGTATGGGACCATTGCCATTTTATCCTTGGCAACTTACGCGCTATGGCTACAAGGCCATAATCTTGGCTCGTTGACTCTAGCGCTAGCGAGCGTTGCACTCTTACATTTGAGTTTTCAGCGAACTGAAATTGTGGAACCGCCAAAATTCAGTTTTGCGCCATTGTCTTCTTTAGATGATTCATATTCCGAATTACAGGAACTACAGCGCTCACTGTGCCGGCTCGAAATTGACTTGGAAAAAGATCTAGCCGACCTAGCGAGATTGGATGCGAACTCTGACCCAAAGGTGCAGGGTTGATGAACGACCATCTTGACACTCAAGCATTGCAGGCGATTACTGCTCTGCAGCGCCCGGGTAAACCAGATTTACTCAAGCGGGTGTTAGGGCTGTTCGAATCCGAATCACCCAAGTCTTTGTTGCAAATACAAACAGGTCTAGCTGAACAAGACATCGAGAAGATTCGCTTCGGCTCCCATTCACTCAAATCCAGTAGCGCGAATGTGGGTGCGATGTTGCTATCGCAACGGTGTAAGGAGCTGGAAGCTGCAGCACGAAGTGGTGATTTATCGCAATGCCAGCAGTTGGAAGAGGATTTGATCGAGTTACATCAATTAGCGGTTAAAGCATTGCAGGCCTACCAGCAGGATCAAGCTGCATGACGACACTGGCTACACAAGCCAAGATCATGTCGTTGACCAGCGCTTTTAAGCGCGAGCGGCCAGTGGTGTTGCACGCCGATGATGACATGGCTAGCTTATTAATGGCCGAAGGCGCGCTCAATGATGCCGGGTTTGATGTGTTTCACGCAGGCAATGGCGCAGAAGCTTGTGATTTGTTTGAAGAAATACAGCCGGATCTGATCATCATGGATGCCATCATGCCGGAGATGGACGGTTTTGAGGCGATCAGCCACATTCGGCAATCGGCGATGGGGCAATTCACACCGATTCTAATGATCACTGGCTTGGATGATCTGGATTCCATCACCCGGGCCTACGAGGGTGGAGCGACCGACTTTCTCACCAAGCCCATCAACTATTTCGTTCTGCCGCATAGGTTGCAATATATGCTCAGAACAAAGAACACCGCTGATGCGCTGCGTGTCAGTCAATTGAAACTGGACAACGCTCAGCGGATTGCTCGACTGGGGCATTGGGAATGGAATAGTTCGGACAGCGAATTGAGCTGGTCACGAGGGTTTTCCAGAATTTTTGGGCTTGATTTGGATGTAGACAGAGGCAGTTGGGACACTATCTACAATTATCTTGAGAACCTGGAGAAAGCTCGATTACGTTCGGCAATCGCCACCTGCATCGCCGAGAATAGTCTATTGCAGATTGAAGTTAATGTCGCGTGTACGGTGTCGAACATGAAACGCGTGGTTCGATTTGAAGCGGAAAGTATTCAAGACGAAACCGATGACAGTATTCAGCTGCTTGGAACTATTCAAGATGTCACGGAACGCACTAACGCTCAAAAACAAATACATGATTTAGCCTATTTCGACATTGTTACAGGCTTACCCAACAGAGCCCAATTTAATGAGCGCCTAAGAAATGCGTTGTTGAACTCCAGAAATTTGGATACCAACTTTGCTGTGTTGTTTCTTGATCTTGATCGATTCAAGCAAGTGAACGACACTTTGGGGCACGATGCTGGCGATGATTTGCTCAAGCATGTCTCCGAGCGACTGTTGGCTGTATTGCGGCACAATAACCCCGACCAGCGCAGCTATGTCGAAACCCCAGGGGAAAGCCCCCTGGATATCGTGGCGCGCTTGGGTGGCGATGAGTTCGTCGTCTTGCTCGGTCGTACCTGCAATTATGAGGATGCAGCGAACGTGGCAGCCCGAATAGCCGAAGCCGTACGCGCACCTTACACCATAGCCGGAACCGAAGTCTCTATTACTACCACCATTGGTATTAGCGTGTATCCGACAGACGGTACAGATAGCGAGACGTTGATGAAGCACGCGGATATCGCTATGTATCACGCCAAGGAAAACGGCAAGGATGGTTATCAGTTTTATTCAAAATCCATCCACGAAAAAGTACTCACACGCTTTGCGCTCGAAAGTGATTTAAAACAGGCCTTAGATCAAGATCAACTGACATTGGTGTTCCAACCCAAAGTGTCGATGATTACTGGCGAGATTGTCGGGGTTGAGGCACTGACTCGTTGGAACCACCCAACACGTGGAGAAATACACCCGTCCGAATTTATTCCTTTGGCAGAAGAGACGGGTTTAATTGTCAAACTCGGCTCCTGGGTAATGAAAAAAGCCTGCGAATGCATGCAATGTTGGGTGAATGAAGGCGTGTTAGTCACGCCGATCGCCATTAATTGTTCACCCATACAGTTTGATAGGGGTTCAATTACCGAGAGTATCGATACAGCGCTAAAAACCAGTGGACTAGACCCTGAGTTATTAGAAGTAGAACTCACCGAGAGTTTGTTTCTCAATGACATAGAAAAGGGCATTAACGTTCTGAACGATATTAAGAGCCTTGGGGTTCAGGTGTCGGTAGATGATTTTGGTACTGGCTTTTCGTCATTGAGTTATCTGAAACGCTTGCCCGTAGATAAGCTAAAGATTGACCATTCCTTTGTCAAAGACTTGCCTGATGACTCTGGGGATGCGGCCATCGTGACAGCTATAATTACGCTTGCCCATAATCTGAATCTGTCGGTAGTGGCAGAAGGCGTAGAAACCGAAGCACAGTTCACCTGGTTGCAAGAGCAGGGGTGTGACGAATTCCAAGGCTACTTGGCGAGTCCAGCTCTAACCGTGGAAGATTTTGAATCTTGGTTGGCCGATCGGCAATTGCCCCTTAAAAAAGCCTCTGGTTTATAAAAGTCGATTAGTTGTGCAGCCAGCGTTGGTGTCATGCCTTTTCTTATTCTAAATACGGCGTACCGATAGTCGTTTAGATACCCGACAGGCAGATAGTGCCACTTCTTCGCTCTCTTGACTTTCCCCAAATTCGTGTAATTTGGCCCTCGCGGTTACTATCACTGCGGTTGGTATCCACTTGAGTTCTCAACATTAAGAGACTTTGTGTTTGCTGAAGTAGGCTTAGTAATTTAGTCACTTTTGGCTGACCCTTCTGCCAATCAGCGGTATGCTGGACCTAGAT
>JAHQVR010000145.1 GCA_019634245.1 Gammaproteobacteria bacterium | reverse complement strand
CTACCCCAAAGCCATCCCAATCGGGTACTGCCATGTTTTTCATAAGCGATTCGATAATGTCCAATGAAAGATCAAGTCGATCAGCTTCTTCTGCATCGATGTTTAACCCGATATTGGCTTTTGCTGCCATGTCGACAAGCTCTTTCGCACGAGGCAGTAGCTCATTCAATACCGCTTCACGTTGAGCGTATTCGTAGCGCGGATGTAATGCCGAAAGCTTGATAGAGATGCCAGGTTTATTGGCAACTTTTGCTCCCGCAACTGTGCCAATTTGTTCGATTGCACGGGCATAGGCTTTGAAATAACGCTCGGCATCATCGTACGTTCGAGCAGCTTCACCGAGCATGTCGTACGAATAGGTATAGCCCGATGACTCCAGTGCGCGAGCTTCATTCAAAGCTTCATCTATGGATTGGCCCAGCACAAATTGTTTGCCGAGCATTTTCATCGCCTGACTAACGGCTGTGCGTACTACTGGTTCTCCAAGTCGGCGTATTAATTGACGTAGTGCAACGACTGGATTGGGGTTGCCTTTATCTGTAATTGAATCATCGAGTATCTGGCCGGTGAGCAACAATGCCCAGGTGGACGCATTAACCAGGCTTGAACTGGACTGGCCGAGATGTAAGCCCCAGTTGGATGGTTCGATTTTATCGGCGATAAGTTCATCTATGGTTTCCGAGTCGGGCACTCTTAACAGTGCTTCAGCCAGGCACATGAGCCCGACGCCTTCTTTTGTTGATAAGCCGTACTCGCTTAAAAAGCTCTCCATGATACTTGGGTTGTTTTCTGTACGAAGGGCTGTGACCACTGTCGCTGCGCTTTCGCTCAGCATGTGCCTTTCACGTGCAGATAAGGTGCATTCGGCTAGTAGTTGACTAACAATATCGGATTCGCTTTGTTTATAGCGTTGTCGAACGGCTTTGCGAAGAGGGGAGCTTTGATTCATAGCATCAGGCGTGACCTATTAGGATTCCCGCAGCGAAAACCAGCGAACCGCCAAGCAAGACCTGAAACATGGCTCGTCCCCAGGGTGTATCCAGGTAGCGGTTTTGAATCCAGGTTATAAGCCATAATTCCACAAACACGATTGCTATCGCTATGGTTGTGGCTATTTTAAAATTGGGTATCAGGTATGGCAATGCATGGCCAAGGCCACCTAAAGTAGTCATGATGCCACTTGCCAGTCCGCGTTTGACAGGTGAACCGCGACCAGTGAGCACCCCGTCATCGTGTGCAGCTTCTGTGAATCCCATGGAAATGCCAGCACCTACGGATGCTGATAAGCCAATAAGAAAAGTATCCCAGGTTCGACCGGTGGCGAAGGCGGCAGCAAAAATCGGTGCCAATGTGGATATAGAGCCATCCATCAAACCTGCCAATCCGGGTTGCACGTAGGTCAATAAAAACTGCTTGTGCTCTTTTTCTTCCTCTTGCGCAATAACTGGCTCTGGCGTTAATTCCTTGCCAAGTTTTATTGCCAAATTTTCGTGGCTTGCTTCGGCAAGCGCCAGGTCGCCAAGTAATTTTCGCGTATCCGCATCGGCAGCTTTTTGTGCCGCAGCCAAGTAAAACCGTTCAGCCTGCTTTTCCATGGTCTGCGCCATAGCGCGAGTTTTCTCTAATGACAATGGTCGAACCAGCCAATCTGGTTTTCGTTCGTAATAACCACGTACATGTTCGCGTCTTAACAAAGGTATATTGTTACCGAAACGTTGCACGTGTAGATCAATTAACTTTGCTCGATGCTCGTTTTCTTCGTCTGCCATGGCATCGAATACGCTGGCACTGGCAGGGTAATTTTCTCGTAGCCCGTCGGCATAGGCACGATAAATCCGCGCATCATCTTCCTCGGAGGAAATGGCAAGCGCAATAATTTCTTGTTCAGTGAGTGTGCTGAAGCTGCGTCTGGTAAGAGTGAAGTATCTGGAAATCATATGCTAGTGATTGATAGTTGTGTATCTTCAGGTGGCATCAAATGTATTCCTTCGGCCAGTATTGATACGCCTAGTTGGCTGTCCGTGGTTACGTCATTGCGTGCTGCAACGTGTCGGGAGATACGAAAGGCTACCGACTCACCAGTCGCTTCAACAATCAGTTTTAGTACAAGATCATCACCCATTTCTATGGCTTCACCAACGCGTGTTGTTATTGGATTTTCCCTTTCACCATTGGACGGGCGGTCGGTTCGATGCATTATTATGGCTGAAGGTTCAATAAGCACTGATACTGGCCCATCAACTATACCGCTAATACGATCAAGATTGAATTCGATACCCAATGCACGAAGCTTTCCGGTCGATGCATTGGATGTGTAAGTGCCAGTATAAATATTTTTGTGGCCGAGTAGTCTTGCAATACGAGCGTTTTGGGGGTTACGGATCACTTGGGATACTGGGCCGCTTTGTAGGGTTGTTCCATGATGCATAAGGCAAATAGAATCGGCTAATTGTTGAACTTCGAGCATATCGTGAGTGACCAAAATCATCGGCACCTCCAAACTGCTTCGAATCAGAGCCAGTTCCCGATATAATTTTTGACGGGTGAGTTGATCTACCGCAGAGAATGGTTCGTCAAGCAGCAGTACATCCGGTTCTCGCGCCAGTGCCCTTGCCAGTGCGACACGCTGGCGTTGACCTCCTGAGAGTCGATGGGGTCGTTGTTGGTGCAGGCCTTCCATGTTGGTTAGCTGCAACCATTGCATGGCCTTGACTTTACGTTCAGCACGACTGACATGAGACATGGCTGTGATGACGTTGTCCAACACGCTTAAGTGCGGAAACAAAGCATAGTGCTGAAAGACCAGCCCCGCTCGGCGATGCTGGGGGGCTGCGAATTTATTTTCATCCGTATTTTGCCAGGACAGATTGTTGCAACTGACAATACCGGTAGTGGAGCGATGCAGGCCAGCGATAGCTCTTAAAACCGTGGTCTTTCCACTGCCAGATGGACCTGTTAATGCAAGTAACTCGCCTCTGCAACATTGCAATGATACATTTAAATGAAACGGTTCAGACTGCCTAAGTTGAACCTCTAGTGATGGCTGTTTAACGTTCACGGTTGTGCTGTAATCCAGCTGTGCGTACGATAACAAGTGCAACTATAGAGAACAGCAGTAAGCCCAGTGTCATTGCCCCGGCTGTACTCATATCAAACGACTGTACGCTATCATAAATTGCTATTGATAAGGTACGGGTCTCGCCAGCTATGTTGCCACCAACCATGAGCACCACGCCGAATTCGCCCATGGTATGGGCAAACGTTAGCGTTGCAGCACAGAGCACTCCGAGCATGCATTGTGGCAGCTCAATAAGGTAGAAAGTTCGCCATGATGATAAACCACTGACCCAGGCTGCTTCACGTGTGTCTTGCGATATGGCGGCAAATGCCTGTTGTGAGGGCTGCACTGCAAATGGTAGATTGGCAATAAGCGACGCTAACACAAGTGCTTCAAAACTAAACACCAGCGGACCATCAAACAGTGCTGCCAAAGATTTACCAATGACGTTGTTTGGACTGAGCACAACGAGCAAGTAATAACCTAATACTGTTGGTGGCAAAACCAATGGCAAATACACCAATGCCTCCAACCAGACACGGCCACGAAATTTGCTGTAGGCACGTAATCGGCCGATCATTAGTCCGACCGGTATCAGCAGGACTGTTGTCCAGAACGCCAATTTGAGTGATAGCCAGAATGGTGACACTGCTATTGAACCGTTAAAAAGCCGTGTTCCATAAACACCGACTGGGCTGTATGTGATAAGAGAAAATCAAACAGTGTTTTCGTAGCGGTGCTCGACTGATCTATTAGTACCATTGCATGCATCACTGGCTCGTGCAGAGTTTCCTGTATCTCTGTCACAACCATAGCAGGTAATTTTTCCCTGGCAGTTTCGCTCACCAGAGCCATCGGCACGATACCACCTGCGCTAGCACCAGAGAGTGCGAACTGCAGTGTTTGAGCCGCATTCTCACCTGTTACTAACGTGACCGACTTGCCACGGTTGATCGAGTTTAATACCGCTTTTGCGGCGCGACCATAAGGTGCAAATGCGGGATTGGCTATGGCAATTCTTGTCACGTCGTCGGGAAGTTTCAAGCTGGCTTCTTCGTTTGAATTTGCTTTTAATAATGACTTTGCCAAACTGGATCCAATAGGGGCAACCCAGGCAAGTTTGCCTTGTGTGTAGATTACTGGGGAATGACCCGTGGTTTTGTTCTCTACCAACCATGCCGGGAATGATTCATCGGCTGAAAGGAGCAGTTCAAAAGGCGCTCCTTGTGTGATTTGTCGTGCAAGATTTCCAGACGAGCCAAAAGTGACGCGGGGTTTTACCGGGTTCTGATACTTGATCATCAAGTGCGGCCATACATGGCGTAAACTGGAGGCAACGGCCACCAGTGGCGCGTCGTCATTGTTAGCATGGCCAGTGCCGAGCCACAGTAACAATAGTGCCATTAGCCCTGATTTCATGGCACGATATTAACATCCGATCGGCCTCAATTGAGATACAGGGAACTTGATTAGTAATTGGGTTAGACGATCGCGGCTATTAAGCTAAGAAGAAAAGGCACATGAGCTATGAATGAGAACAAGCCGGGTAACACTGGCATAACCCGAATTATCAAGGCTGGTGGTTATTCCATGCAAGGGCTTCAGGCCGCTTTTCGATATGAAGCGGCTTTTCGACAAGAACTGCTGCTAGCCTTGATCTTCATACCATTGGCACTGTTTGTTGCAGAGGGTCCAGTAGAGCGCATTGTGTTGATCGCACTGACCGTATTAGTACTAATAGTGGAACTGCTCAATAGTGCGATTGAGGCTGTGGTCGACAGAGTGGGGGCGGAGCATCACGAACTCTCCGGTCGAGCAAAAGATATGGGGTCTGCTGCGGTATTGGTTAGCCTTTTATTATGGGTCTATGCGTGGGTCGATATTTTAATCAATTAGCACTTTGCGCCTCCGCTGTGCTGGTGTAAATTATCGCTCAGATAATAATTTGAAAAAGGGTTCCATTTATGGCTGGTGAATTCGGCACTCAGTTTATGCCGCAGATGACAATAAGTACCTTCGACAATGGTTGGGGTGACATGCAAACCATTGACGCAGACAAAATTTGCCTGCACCCTGGTGCGCATGTATTTCACTATGCCAGTACCTGTTTTGAAGGGTTAAAAGCATTCTTGCACAAAGACGGTTCGGTCAAGATTTTTCGTATGGATAAAAATATTGAACGTTTGCGCCAAAGTAGTGAGCTGCTGTTTTTACCACCGATTGATCTTGCTTTAACGGAAAAAATGATCACGAGTATTGTTGGTCAATACAGAAGCGACGTGCCAGCGCCACCAGCTTCAATGTATATCCGGCCAACGCACATCGGTACAGAGCCCGCAATTGGAAAAGCAGCTGAACCCAGTGATACCTCTTTGTTGTATATTTTGCTTTCACCCGTCGGAGATTATTTTTCCGGTGGTGAAGCATCGCTTCGTATCCTGCTCGACGATGTTGGTGTGCGCTGCGGACCCGATCACGGCATGGTTAAAGGCGGAGGCAACTATGCCAGTGCGTTAAAACATTGTATGCGAGCAAAAAAGGAACATAATGCACACCAGGTCTTGTTTTGCCCTGATGGCGATATTCAGGAAACCGGCGCCGCAAACTTTATTTTGTTCGATGGTGATTCAGTTATTACCAAACCGCTGGACGAATCATTCCTGCATGGTGTGACGCGCGAATCCATTTTAACCCTGGCCAAAGATCGCGGCCTGAAAGTGGAAGAGCGGGATTTTGGGGTTGAGGAGTTACTTGAGCGTTGTGCAAAACCCGGAACCGAAGCTGGTCTGGCTGGAACAGCGGCTGTTTTAGCGGCAGTAACAACGTTTATATATAAAGATCGTGAATATCAGGTAGGCAGTGGAGAGCCTGGTTCACAAATTCGAGACTTTCGCGCGCAATTGAACGCGATACAGTGGGGAGAGGCTGAGGATAGCCATAACTGGTTGCAAACAGTGTGAATAACAATAGTACTTGTATTATTCAAGGAGAATTTTCAAGGGGAAATTATGAGCACATGTTTTAAGCGCATTACCTTACTATTGGCGACCATAGCATTGCTCGCTTCGGCACCTGGTTGTTCGG
>JAHQVR010000144.1 GCA_019634245.1 Gammaproteobacteria bacterium | reverse complement strand
CGTTGCTCAAGCAGTTATACGATCACTGTCTCAAAGATGAGTTCCGGCATCGGTTTCAGTGGCAGCCTGGGTCAGTGGCGTTTTGGGATAACCGTGCGACCTGGCATAAAGCATTGAATGACTATCACGGTCAACGCCGATTGATGCATCGAATTACCATTGAAGGAGAAGCACTGCACGCGTAACTCAAATCTTTTACCGAGGCGAACTTTCTTCTCAGCTTCTTCGCAGCTGAATTTCTTTCTCTTGGGATGAATCTTCTATTTATTCGTTTCAGTTTGCATAAACACGAAAAAACTTCTGAGTCTGCGATGCTCTTACAATGAGTAAATCTATTCCCCAGCCTTTGTGGCTGACTGCAGCTCCTGTCATCTTCTTGTTTCTCTGGTCGGGAGGGTATGCAACTGCCAAAGTCGGTTTGCAATATGCGGGGCCTATGGCGTTGCTGGTCATTCGCTTTGGTCTCGTGGTGGCCATTATGGCCGCCGCATGGATACTGTTTCGACCGCCTTTACCGAAAACCAGGGCTGATTGGTTTCACCTTGCGATGGTGGGTTTCCTGATGCAGTCTGTTTATTTTGGTTTGTGTTACGTCGCATTTTCGTTAGGCGTTGGCGCCGGAACTCTGGCATTAATTATGTCCCTCCAACCTATTCTTGTCGGTATTACGGCACCTCGTTGGGCGGGCGAGCAAATTGGTTGGCAACGATGGTTCGGGTTGGTGTTGGGGCTGGCGGGTACGGCCATCGTGATCATGGCGCGGTCTTCCATTGAACCTCCGACATTGCTTGGGTTTGGCGCCGCGATCATTGGCCTGGCGGGAATAACGGGCGCTTCACTTTGGGAGAAACGCTTTGGTCTTACTCATCATCCTGTTACCGCTAATTTGATTGGTTACACCGCTGGCTTGATTGGTATCCTGCCATTTGCGTTTCTACTGGAAACCGGTGCAAACAGCTGGAACTTCCTAGAGTCGGTAGAGTGGACCTGGGAATTTAGTGCCGCGGTGGCTTATTTAGTGATCGGAAATTCAGTGATCGCGGTTGGTTTACTACTTGCGATGATCAGAGCGGGAGAAGTGAGTCGTGTGTCAGCGCTGTTCTTTCTGGTGCCCCCGCTGGCCGCATTGATCGCCTGGATACTGCTAGGAGAGGTGATTCCGTTGACAGCCTGGCCAGGTATCTTTATCGCCGCCGGAGGGGTGTACATTGCTACGAGGGCTCGACCAGCTTAAAGGCTTTAAGCTAAGGAACCTCTGATCAAAACATGAACGACCAATTTTAATCAGAGGCTCCCTAAGATTTTTAATCGGTTTTACTCCGGGTTATTGTTAATTTGCGGGAGCTTGTGGGGTCGTGTGCAAACTCTCCCGATAAATCACATAGATTCCTGCGCAGATGATGATAACGCCACCGATCACAGTTCGCTGGGCCGGTAGATATTGCCAGATAGTCCATTCGATGATCAGTGCCCAAATGATCGAGGTGTATTCAAACGGCGCGATCACACTCGCCTGACTCCTTGAAAAGGCGATGACAATACAGAAGTGGCCGATCAGTGCGAGGCAGCTCAGACCGGCTATTTGCAACAACGTTACTTGATCAATGGGCTGCCAAATAAAGGGCGTCATGCTCAGCGCAATCAAACCAACACAGAGATTAAAAACGAAAACCAGCGAGCCCACCGATTCAGTACTGGATAGCATTCTTCCGGTCACGACCAGTATCGCATAAGCCAGCGCCGCAATGAGGACCAGTACATACCCCAGTATTTGCCCTTCTCCTGTGGGCGAGATTGCAATGAAGACGCCGAGAAACCCGACCAAAACTGCTCCCCAGCGATGTATCCCCACTTTTTCCTTTAACACAAAGTAGGACAGCGCCGTCATAATCATGATCGAAGAATAAGAGGTGATCACTGCATCCGAAAGCGGAAGAAACTTCAGCGACATAAAAAAACAAAATGGTGCAAGAAATCCGATGCAGGCACGGATCAATTGAAACTTTTTTCTGACCGGCATCAGCTCTTGTAGCCTGCCGGAAAACGTGTAAAAGATTAAAATCACCGGGACCACAATAAAAAGCCGCAAGCCTAGTATTTGGATTGGATTGATTTCCTTTTGCACCAGTGATTTTGCGAGCGCATCCATCATGGACAAGGCTCCAATGCCAAGGACCATAAATAAAATACCCTGGAATGGTTTGTGAATGTGCTGAGCGGGGGGAGAATGACCGCCGGGTGTTTGTTTTTCCAAGGTGGATAATTGCTCTACGCGGGTGAATTTGAGCAGCGCTATTTATGCCGCCGGTGATGGTGTTTCGAAAGTCAGGCTCGCAATAGAACCTGGAAGGTTTTCGCGTATCAGTGATATAGCACGTTTATTCGGGCAACGTATTTACTCACATTACCGGCTATCCGCGTGCCTTCATGCATCACTGAATCCAATGTTTGCCCGTGGCGAAAAAACAGTGCCCGTCCGGTTTTTGGTGCGACGGAGACAAAACTCTGATTCGGGCCAAATAGTTTGGTTTCACCGCCTTCGATGCCACTTTCGTGTCCGTTTAAATACAGAAGCATGGTGAGCTTGGATCGTGGACCGACCCATTCAAGCATTTGATCTCGGGTATCGTTCAATCCAAAACCCGGCCAGTCACCGTCCGTATGAGGGTTGAAGACATCGTTTTGATCGTATCGATACATATTGAGTCTCTGACTGAGTTTGTCATACAGCGCATCGCCATCAAGGCGCTGGGGTAGTAAATGCCTGAATCGGCTGTACAACCTTTCAAACATCAGATCGCTGCCCAGCCAGTGGACCGATTGATTTAAACGTAAACCCGGCGGTGTCACTATTCCCGGTGCAGCATCCTGGTAGCCCATCGCTTCGGTGAGCGCGATTATGCGGTCTGCTTCGGCAGGTGTGATCACATTGTCGATATAAAAAGCTAAGCGATCTCCAACCTCAAGGTCGACACGACAGAGGGGCAACTCAAGATTGGGCTCCATGATGTTTCGGGTATCTGCAGCATAAATCGGTGTGTCCGCCTGATACCCACCCATAGGTAGCGAGCCGTGCATACTGGCTACGGGGTAAAACTCAAATGTATCTGCTTTTTTCATGGCCAGAATCGAGGGAAATTTCCTTCGATTCTAGCCGTTTAGGCGACGTTTTGTGCTGCAACCAAACGTGGGGCGCTAGTTTTTTTGGCGAGTCTCAACGACTGCAAAGCGCAGTTATTTTTAATTCCTGATCGCTTTTTGACTGCAGATGAATTGGACTATTGCACCGCACCAGACTGCGATAGATAACGGGCCATTCCCGCGATATTGAGGCCCAACCAGTTTTCATAAGACCCCCAATCCTTATACTTATCCATGGTGATCGATTCCTGAAGCTCTCCAACGGTTTTGCCTGCTTTCAATCCTGCTAAGACTTGTGCGCGTAGTTCTTCAAGATACACTCGGGCCTCCGATACATCTGCCTTGACTCCCACTTTTCCATGGCCACCGGCCAGAATATCAAAGTCCAGTGACTCTACCTTTTTCACCTGATTGATCCAGTCATCAACATTAGAGTTCGGAAAGTCACGGTAGAACAATCGCTTGGATGAGACAGCGTCGACCACAAAGGCGATATTCTCAGGTCTAATCACCATGGCAATTAGATCTGTTCCATGGCCAGGGCCGAGATAGCTGAGCTCAAAAGTTTTGCCGCCGTGTTCAACGCTCAATGTGTCTGAAAATCGTTTTGTTGGCACGACGCCGTCGATGTTGTCTGGGGCATTTTCGTGTGTGATGACATTGCTCACATCATCAAAGAATTCACCACCAGAAGCATGATCGCCATGACTATGGCTATAGATTAAATGACTGATGGGTTGCTCGGTTAACTCTCCGATCTGATCATTTAACCAGGAAGCAGCTTCAGCATTGATGGGATCTGTAACAACCACTCCTGCATCGGTAATCACGAAAATGGAGAAGTGAAAGTTATTTTGAAATCGATAGACATCACCTGCAATATTGGTGATTGCTCTGGTGGCATCTTGTGCTACGACAGTCGATGTCGCTAACGCCAGAGCGATTGAGAGAATAAATGTCTTAATGATTGAGAATCGCGTTCCAGTCTGCATGATATTTTCTCCATATGATTGCTGAGGGCGGACAGAATGCTAATATTGCCGCAGGAAATAATAAAGGACAATTGCGTGTTTCTGCACTGCCTGGATGCAAAACTACACACGACTATCATATTGCTAATAAGACAGCTTCGGTATTCCGATTTCATCTATCTCTGTAACTGTCTGACTGGGCCTTTTGCTGAGACCATCTAAAAAGAGACAACATGTATCAAAGACCTACTAGAGACCTTATCGGTTATCGTGATCAACCTCCACATGCCGATTGGCCTGGAGGCGCACAGATCGCAGTAAACTTTTGTATTAACTATGAAGAGGGCGCTGAAATGTGCGTTCTCAATGGCGATGATCGATCCGAAGTTCGTGTTTCCGATCTGGTAGTGGATGCGAGATCAGGCGAGCGAGATTTAAATATTGAATCAAATTATGAATATGGTGCACGGGTGGGATATTGGCGTCTGTTAGAGGCGTTCACTCAGAGAGGCTTGCCAGCAACCGTCAATCTGGTGGGTCTGGCTGGCGAGCAAAACCCTCATGCATTGCAGGCCATGGTAGACGCAGGGTTTGATTTACAGCCCCATGGCTGGCGTTGGATTGATTATCACGAGCTATCTGAAGAAGAAGAACGACAACATATACAAAAAAGTATTGAACAGGTGCTCAAGCTGACAGGCGAACCCCCGAGGGGATACTATGCAGGGCTCCCCTCCATTCATACCAGGAAGCTAGTTGTTGAGGCAGGGTCATTTTTGTATGACTCTGATTCCTATGCCGACGATTTACCTTACTGGACGACTGAGTATGGGGAGCCTCACCTGATTTTGCCTTATTCGTTGGAGACCAACGACTCGCGGTTTGTGAGCAAAGAGGGGTATAAAACTGGAAATGAATTCTTTACCTATATAAAAGACACTTTTGACTGGCTTTATCGAGAAGGCGAGCGCCGTCCGAAGATGATGACCGTTGGGTT
>JAHQVR010000143.1 GCA_019634245.1 Gammaproteobacteria bacterium | reverse complement strand
CGTTCACCGATCTAACCAAGCTGATGTTGAATACTCGTGAAACACTCCGACCCGAGACTGAAGCTGACGGCGTCTCCGACTATATCACCGGCAAGTTATTCCCGGGTCGTCCGTTGGATGGCATTGCTGACTACAAAGAACCATCGAGTATTTCTGCAGAGTTCGAAACGGCTGTTCCTGTCAACCCAGTTTTGGTAGCCAGTGGATCGGAATTGCGTCCACAGTGGATTAATAATGTTGAACGACCTAGCGACATTTACCGCGACAGGGCTGCCGTTACCAGACCATTATCTAATTGGATTCCGAAACCAATACCGCAAAACTCGGTTCCGTCCCTTACTGCATTAACCACTTTGCCTGTAGTTGATGGAGAGGGTGTGGAAGCTCCAGCTGTCGTTATTGAAGCGATTCCCGAACCTGAAGAAAGCACCGTTCCCGATCCCATCAGAACCCGTCAACCTAAAAAACGGAAGTACCGCGGTTTCAGTGGTTTTATAAGCGTTAATAACCGAAGTTTTGATAGCGATGGGTTTAGCCTTACAACAGGTGCATCCTATAAACCAGTAAAAGACAGTTATTGGTTTATTCGTGGGTCATGGAACTATCGGTTATCTGATGAGGAGTTCAGATATACCTGGGGAATAGGGTATGACGATTGGCATCCTGGCACGTTTTCGGTGCAGCTGAACCACTGGGGTCCACTGTTGCCCGGAGACTATCTGGATATTGACAACGCCATTGCGTCTGCCACTTATAAATTTAAAAAGAACGCGTTTATGAAAAAGCATGGGGTATCGAGCTCGGTCACGTTAAGTCAGAAAATTTCAGGCGATCCGGTTTTTAGCTGGAGTAATTCCTGGACGCCTGCTGGAAAATGGTTTGTTCGGTCAACCTTGAGCCAACCGATTAAAGGTGGAGATTTGAGCTGGTCTTACGGATTTGGCCTTGCGAACTACTCGCCGTTCACGTTCAGCTTTGAATATAACAATTGGGGCTACAACAAGGCATTTGAAACTAACTTCCAAGACAATGCGAGTCTTTCTTTCACGTACCGTTGGCGTTATTGAAAAAGTGTATTTATTGGAACAGGTGCACAATTCTCACTCGGTTTTGTGAAAATGGCCTCATAGCCGTATTGCCCATTTCTGCGGTTATATTCTCATAACCCTGTATTACCTGTTCAGGGTATCTAAATTGTCAGTTTAGGGACGTAGTTTTTCAAGCTTTGGCACCCTAACGCCGCAAACTGACAGGTAATTCAACATTCTTGTCAATCCAACCGGATTAATAATGGAAGGTACATCTGCACTGGTAGTTGGTAATGACCAGGAGGCTCGAGTCTCCTTGTCTCGCCTGCTCGAGGGTGCTGGATACACAACATTAACTGCAGAGAGCGGTGAACAGGCGCTGGACATCATCACAAAAACCAATATCACCTTGGTGCTTTGCGATAGTGCAGTCGCAGGCATGGGTGGTGCAGAGTTCTGTGCCCGCATTAGACGCAAAGCGACCGACACTCAGTACGTCTATTTCATCTTCTATGGTTCGTACGATTCGTTCAGCACAACGCAGGCGCTCGAAGCTGGAGCGGACGATTATATTGTTCAGCCCGTAAGTGACGACGAACTACGAGCGAGGTTGCAAAGTGCCACAAGAATTATGGAACTGCAGAAACGCCTGGCAGCCAGGAATGATTTTCTTGAATTTGCTTATGCCAGTGTTACTACCGATCTGAAAATTGCTGCCAAGGTTCAGGAAGACCTGTTGCCTCGACAATTTCGACTTGCGGGATTGGATACGAACTGGGTGTTTAAGCCAGCCAATTTTGTTGCTGGTGATATGTTTGATTATTTTCCGCTAGGCGATGATTATTTTGTTTTTTATATCATTGACGTGGAGGGTCATGGTATTGCCTCCGCGCTGACCTCGTTCGCAATCAATAATCAGTTAAACCCTTCGAATCATGGCCTTTGTGCTAAGAGTGTAAAGCACAACCCAGACCTCGGCGATGCTGTTGTAGATACGGTGGCTAACCTTAACATGCAGTTTGAAGGAAATTTGAATAGCAGTCGTTACTTCACCATGATCTACGGCATTGTTGAAGTATCAACTGGAAAAGTAACATTAACACAAGCAGGCCATCCACCGGTTATTCGGTTGAACAAACAAACCGGAGAAGCGGAAGCGTTGGGAGATGGCGGAATGCCTGTTGGATTAATAAAAGAGGCGTCTTACAGCCATGTGTGCAGTGTACTAAAACCTGGTGATCGTTTGTTCCTCTATTCCGACGGTATGCTTGAATGTGAAAGCGTTCAAGGTGAGTTCTACGGCTCAGAACGACTTTTGGGTCGTATTCAGGAATGGAGTGACTTACCGATAGAAGAGCTAGGAGATTTATTCGACGGTGAGATCACCCGATGGAACGGCTCTGACCAATTTGAAGATGACGTTTCAATGGTGATACTTGAGTATACCGGCAAGCGATAAGCTCGGGATTATATAACATGAGTTTTAAAACAGAGTTAGTTGATGGTATTGCGTTACTGAAGGTAACCGCAGGTCGTCTGGATGCGAGTATAGCGCCGGATCTCAAGCAAGAAGTATCAAGCATCATTGACGGTGGAACGTCACGAATAATGCTTGATTTGGATGCTGTTCAGTTCATGGACAGTAGCGGTTTAGGCGCCGTGATATCAAGTTTCAAACTCACCGGTCAGAAAGGTGATTTTGTTATCTGCAATATGAATGAAGCTGTTATGGAAATTTTTACTCTCACGCATATGGATCGTTTGTTTGAGATTTACCCGAGCGTGGATGAGGGCTTACAGAAAATGTGCGCTTAGCGATAGGCACATTTCCCAATTGAGTTGATCAAATGGACTCTGGAAAAATAAAGCTATCGATTGACAGCGATATACGACAGGTACAGCACGTTGGTGAAGCTGTTCGCTGCCTGTGCAGTCAGCTTGACCTTGCCGATGCAAAACCCAGTAGCGTAGAGCTTGCTGTTGTGGAAGCTGTTAATAATTCTATAGAGCACGCGTATCAGTCAGAAACTGGTAACAGCGTAGACGTAGCGTTCGAATATGACGCGGAATGCCTGAGCATTAAAATCAGCGACTATGGCATTCCCATGCCAAAGAATATCGCGGGGACCTTAAAGTCAGAAGTCAGTATGCCTCCCTATGAGGTTGACGTCGACCGCTTACCCGTTTCCGGTTGGGGTATGCAATTGCTGAAGACGGTGTGCGATGATGTGTCGTATCAACGAAGCAAAAGTTGTAATACGTTATCCCTTTCATTTAAACGCATGCCTGTGACGGCATAAGTCGCAGCGACATCCGCGCACAGGATATTTGCTGCCGCCATGTCTTTCTATTTCGAACAATTTGAGAATCGCCGACCGCCAGCGCCGCTGAAAACATCGCGCTTGGTTGAGTCGCTTGCGCAAATATGTCTTATCATCGCGATTGTTACTGGTGCGTGGTACATACATTGGCGCTGGACATCATCGATAAACTACGATGCACTATGGATTGCCATTCCGCTAATTCTGGCAGAAACGGGTGCCTATATTGGTTTGGTGCTGTTTGTTTTTACGATATGGCGTGTTGATGATTACGAGAAAAAACCCGCTCCAGCTTGTGTTACAGAGTGTCATTCCGGTGAAAACAGACCACCAAGGCCGGTTTCTGTCGATGTATTTTTCCCAACTTACGATGAAGAAGTCGATTTAGTCCGCCTGAGTCTGGAAGATGCCGGACGTATCCGATACCCGCACCCAATCAATATAAAAATCCATGTACTTGATGATGGTAATCGGCCACAAATGCGTGCGTTGGCTGAGGAGATGGGCTGCAACTACATTACCCGAGACAATAACATCGGATTCAAAGCAGGAAATATGCGGAATGCGATGGAACAGACATCGGGCGACTTTATACTTATTTGTGATGCGGATACCCGCCCGTTCCCCACCATCTTAGAGAATACGCTGGGATATTTTCGTGACCCTGATGTGGCATGGGTCCAAACACCACAATGGTTCTTTGACTTACCCGAAGGCAAACGGCTTCCGGTTATTTTAAAGAAAAAACTGGGTCGTCACGGCGAACGCTTTGGACGTTTGGTTGAAAAGTGTGTGGGCCCGGTGAAAGTGGGTGAAGACCCATTTGTAAACGATCCAAAGCTGTTTTACGACGTTATTTTGCGACGGCGAAATTGGGCCAGTGCGTCCTTTTGTTGTGGCGCCGGTTCGATTCATCGTCGAGAAGCCGTTATGCAGGTTGCGCTACGTCAATTCAGCCTGGCTGTAGATAAAATGGCGCAAGATCAGTCCAAAGAATTAAAGCGGTTTACCGGTGAGGAGGTTGCTGATGATGAAGTCATGCATCTCATTACACAAAAAATTGCGCACGAAAAAGAGTTTACGCCCTACAAGTTTCATGTGTCTGAAGATATTTACACTTCCATAGAGCTACATTCGGATACGAAACGAAAGTGGAAGTCTGTGTTGCATCCCGATGTAGAGTCCAAGATGTTGTCGCCACAAGACTTGCTAACCTGGACTGTTCAGCGATTCAAATATGCCGGTGGTACCTTAGATATTGGATTGAATGACGATTTTCTATTTCGAAGAGGTTTGTCATTTCCACAACGCATGATGTACGCGTCTACAGTTTGGTCGTACTTGGGTGGGGTATGGAATGTCATTTTTCTCACCGCGCCGCTGGTGTATCTATTTTTAGCCATTGCACCTGTGAGTGCGTATTCGGTCGATTTTTATAAACATATATTCCCCTTTCTGTTTATGACTGAGCTCGGCACCATGCTGGCAATGTGGGGTATATCCGGTAGAAAAGCAAAGTTCAGTTATTTATCTTTTTTTCCGGTGAATATTAAGGCCATTTGGACTGTGTTACGCGGTGAAAAAATCAGTTTTCCAGTGACATCGAAAGTACGGCAGGACGGCAATTTTTTACGCGTCGTCTGGCCACAGGCAAGCATCATTGTAATAACACTGATTGGTATCGTGTACGCGTGGACGTTGCTGTTTTCAGGACATCCTCGCATGGATTTGTCAGGGTTGCTGATTAATACATTCTGGAGTTTGAACAACATACTTGCTTTGTCTGGCATTGTGTAGGCAGCGTTCTGGAAACCAGAAGAAGAACAACAAGACACGGATGTTGACGATGGCAGTGATTTAATGTTGGCGGAGGCCGCATGAGCACATTTAAAGAAAATCTGATACAGGCACGTAGTGCCATAGTATTCCTTATTGGGCTGACTCTGGCCTTTTTAATTGTGTTTTCGTTAGAACAATGGAATCCTGCTCCAGCTGTGATTGATAACGCAACTGTCTCGCAAGTGAATAAAACGGTAACGTTGGATGAAGGGCTCACCGCTACCCGAGCGCACAGACCATTAACGGAAACGGAAATGGAGTGGGCGAAGATCGCGTGGCGCTATTTTGAAAACAATTATGTGTCGGAAACCGGCATGGTTAACTCGGCAGACAAATACCCTGCATCTACCATGTGGGATACAGCGTCGTACATGTTGGGATTGATAGCTGCCCAGCGACTGGAACTTGTAAGCGTAGAAGCATTTGATGAACGGATGTCTGCGCTGTTGAAGACGCTGGCTGCCATGCCTCTTTTCGACGATACGCTTCCAAACAAATCCTATAACACTGAAAGTGTTGCCATGGTGACGTATACGAATGTCGCCACCGAGCGAGGATTAGGATGGTCTGCCATTGACGTAGGCAGAATTATGGTGCCGTTAAATGTGCTTGTGTG
>JAHQVR010000142.1 GCA_019634245.1 Gammaproteobacteria bacterium | reverse complement strand
GCAAGGGATCAAGCCAATTTGAGAACGTTTAGACAAAATAGAGGAGATTGAGGGCAATTCCATGTAGACCTTTCAATGGCCGCACTCGTTGATTGGGTTATGAAGACAATAAATAGTCATTTCCAGCAGGTTTAAGGGTCGTGGCTGACCATCAGGAGGCATCACCGTGGTGTCAATATTGCGTGAAACGGTAACTCTGCGAGGGTGGCCATCACATTCAGATCGGTTATTGTCACCAGCGCTGCCAGTTAGGAAGATTGTGTCGGAAGATCAAACCAATCAGGCTTTGGACGACTTTTTAGCCTCCGCACAGCGTGATGCTTATCGACTATGCCTTGCGGCTTGTCATGATATCGATGAATCGGTGGATTTGGTTCAGGAGGCGATGTTGATCTTGGTTAAGAAGTACAGAGATCGTCCAGAGAAAGAATGGGCACCTCTCTTTCACCGAATTGTACAAAATCGTATTCGCGATTGGTTTCGTCGACAAAAAGTGCAAAACACTCTGCTCAAATGGACTGGGCTTGGTGACACCCAAGGTCAAATTGAGAGAATAGAAGCCAGTTCAGCCAGCGATCCAGCAATTTCGTTGGATACAAAAGACACTTTGAGCCGTATTGAATCTGCCGTACGACAGCTACCTTATCAGCAACAACAAACATTTCTTCTTCGGTCATGGAAAGAGATGAGTGTGTCAGAGACTGCAAAGGCCATGGCTCTGTCGGAAAGTAGTGTAAAAACCCATCATGGAAGAGCTTTATCGACTCTCCGAACACTACTCTCCGACACCGTTACGGAGCTTCCAGAGGCCTCACATGAATAGTGGGGTACGGTGCCATCGGATTCGAGATGATGTTCGACAAGTGAAAAACAGAGTTGTACGAGAGAAGTCATATGAATAACGAAGAATTCGAAAAGCAGCTTCGTGACAATCTTAAGCCTTGGGATGAGCCGCTTCCACCCAGTATTGAGGGCCGTTTAAGGGCCGCTCGGCGCACTGCCTTAGAATCGAAGTCAGGTCGGAGTGCAACGCACTTCTGGATTCCAGCACTGGCATTGGGTTGTATTGCGGTGGTCGCATTGGTAACTCTTCGGTCACATACACCCACTACAACGGGCGCACCGTTGGATGACATGTATATGCTGACTTCCAGCGATGACTTTGAACTCTACGATGATATTGAGTTTCTGTTTTGGCTCAGCGAACAGCCGGATCTGGAGCGAGGATAGGATGAGGATGGTGTTCGCAACTCGACCTTGTCAATGGTGGTGTTTCTGGTCGTTATTGGTTTGGCCCTTGATCTGTTTTTCTCAAGAAGACCAAACGCCTTCGCTTGAATTTCTGGAGTATTTGGGCGAGTGGCAAGATGATTCAGGTGAGCCGTTTGATCCACTGTTACTTAGCGATCAGGAAGACAATAAAGACTCCAAACTAGCGGAGGGAAATTCAGAATGAATACCGTTAAGACTATGTTAATGATTTCTTTATTGACGTATTCAGCGTGGGTGTCTGCACAATCAAATTGGCAGGATCTCAGTGCGGAACAACGCTCGGTGTTGCAACCCTATGAGAACCAATGGGAGGGGTTTACTACCGAACGTCAAGAAGCTATTTTAAGGGGGGTTGATCGCTGGGTTGCCCTCAACGAAGAGGAGCGTAGTCAAGTTCAGCAGCGCTTCCAGCGTTGGCAGTCATTGTCTGACGATCAAAAGCAGCGCATCAGGGAGCGTTTTCAGATTTTTAAATCTCTCTCGACAGAAGATCGCCAAAAGCTGCGCGAGCGCTATCAACAGTTTAGTGAAATGCCGGTAGAACGTCGTCGGGAATTGCGACGCCGATGGGAGAATTTATCCCCAGAACGCAGGCGAAGACTATTAAATCGACATCGAAATAATTAATTCTGAAAGTCGTAAACCAAAAGATCGACAGAAGGTTCCCTGATTTTATCTGGGGGATTGCCTGTGCCTGCAGTGTGTGTTTTTCCATTGCATGGTTAAGCTCGGCCGCCACCGCCTCACCTATCGTTTCTTCGACGACTTCAGCGGGAGCCATCGAGACTAAGTCCGACACGGACACCGACACCGACACCGACACCGGCTCCGACTCCGACTCCGACTCCGACTCCGACTCCGACTCCGATACTAACAACGTCGACACCGACACTACATCTTTTGAAAACCGCTCATGGTTGATCGATTCCTCTGTGGGTATTTATTACGATTACTCCGATTACAGTCGATCTACTCGCTTAAGTATTGATAAAAGCTTTGATGGTGGGGTCTACACCGCATTTGAATTGACACAAGAAGATATCGACGCAGATGATTCGACAAGCGCTGTAGGATATGCCTTTGAGGTTGAGAAGGAATTGTATTCCCCGTGGTTGCTCTCTGGCTATCTACGTCATTGGGATGGTACAGATGGTGTTGAATCCACCCTAATAGAAGGAAAAGTATCCAGGTATTCTCAGAACTATGAATGGGCGCTCATGCTGGGACAGGAACAGCTCCATCTGACGGGTGTTGGCTTCGAGGGAAATGCCTTGCAAAGGGATTTTACCGCATCTATTACCGGTGCGGAAATCACTTACTATCCAGACGATCAATGGGCTTTATCTTTGGCTTACAGCACATTTTCCTATGACTTTACCCCGGAGAATCTTAATTTCGAAAACCGTCCGGCGCTGTTGCTCATTTTGTCTCCCGATACACTCGGTATCATCAGCGGATTGCTTGATTCTTCTTTAACCCTCGATATAAGCGTCTTAAAAGGCAAGTGGCTGTTGGGTGGTAGTTATTCGACCTTGAACAGTGCGGTGGATAATCTGACCACAGAATCTGTGGTGCTATACACCGACCACAGCCTGAGCTCCAGCATCACTATCAGTTTAGAAGTCGGGGAACAGCGCACAGAATCATTTGATAGCACCCGTTATTCGGGTGTTGGTGCACGTTTTTCCTGGTGAATGGATAATCAGGTAGACCAACGCACCGGTTAGCACGTTATTTCTCCCCAAGAGCCACAGGCTTAACCAAAGCCCTGCCGGGTCTACAACAATAACTGGAGAAAATTCGTGATTAAGAAGAAAATTACCTTAATGGCCTTTGCGGCGCTTACTTGGGCGTTCTTACAAGGCTGCAGTTCAGAAGAAAGTATTACGTCTGGTGATTTTGATGATGAGATGGGTGATGTTGTTGTCGGCATCACTGACGCGCCTGGAGATTTCGTGAACTACGAAGTGAGCGTTCAATCACTAAAACTAACCCACCAAAATGGTGCCGAAGTTGAAACCCTCCCCAGAGAGACAAACATAGATTTTGCGCAGTACGTCGAGCTCACTGAGTTTTTGACGATTGCCACTGTGCCTCGAGGCCAATATGTTAAGGGTTCGATGATCCTGGATTACACAGACGCCTCTATTTATGTCGAGAACGAAGCCGGTGAAACCGTTAAAGTGGATTCTATTGTGGATGAAAACGGTGATGCGGTAACGACCATCGAAATGGACGTGAACTTTGAGAATGCCAATCGGGTGCTTATCGCTCCGGGTGTTCCAGCGCACTTGACGGTAGACTTTGACTTACAAGCCTCCAATACCGTTGATTTGACGGCAGAGGAAGGTGTGCAGGTTACGGTGGAACCCGTATTGTTAGGTGAGTTGGCGCGGGAAGGGGCAAAAGCACATCGTGCCAGAGGAGCGCTTCGAGCAGTGGATGTGGATCGATCAGCGTTTTCACTGTTTATCCGGCCTGGTAGAAATCCGATTGATCAAACCTTTGGGGATAACCATCTCGTCGTACTCACAGATGATTCCACTCATTTTGAAATTGATGGTGCGGTCTATGAAGGTGGTAGTGGTTTATTGGAATTGAACAATCAGCAGTCGTTAAGTGCGGTGGTAGCCACCGGCAACTATCGTTTTAACCCTATTCGTTTCGTTGCCAATGCAGTTTATGCCGGTACCAGCGTACCTGGTGGTGATCAGGACTTGGTTCAAGGGGCTGTGATAAGTCGTTCTGGAGATCAAATTACTCTAAAGGGTGCAAGTTTGGTTCGATCAGACGGTGTCGCCCAATTTAACGAAGAAGTAGTGATGAACCTGGCTGACGTCAGTGTATTTACCATGCAGGCCTCTTCAAGCACCGTAACTTCGTCTGATATATCCGTTGGGCAAAGAATCAGTGCGACTGGATCGCTTTCTCGTAATGCCGAAGGTGAATGGATGCTGGATGCCAGTGAAGGTAGCGTGCGCTTGTTACTCACTTATTTGAGTGGGGCCGTAGTGGGGGAGCCCGATTATTTGGTTGTGGATCTATCTTCCATAGGGGGCAGATCACCCAGTGTCTTTGACTTCTTTGGCACAGGCGTATCGGCGGAATTCGATGCAGATCCAAACGCCTATGAGATTGATAAAAATGGCCTGCAGTCTGAGTCGCTTGATGTGGCATCAACGCTCAAAGTGGCCGGTCACGTGCAGTCCTTTGGCATGGCGCCAGCAGACTTCACTGCACAAACCATTGTTGATGTCAGTGCTCTTCCAGCAACTCTCCGAGTAAATTGGACCGATCCAACAGAAAGTAGCGTAATGACCAATGGATTTGATGAACTGACGCTGGATTTATCAGGCACAGGACGGTTTCATCATATTAGTCAAGCAGGGTCCAAGCTTGATCTAACGATTCAATCTGAACCCACGTCGATCAAATTTTCTCAAGCAGGCACGGCTTATTTTGTGTTGATCGAGAACGGCACACGAGTGCTACACACAGATGTCAGCACGTTCATTGCGGATCTTGATACACGTTTGGCACAAGGGGCTGTCCCTGCGGGACTGCATGCAGTGGGAGACTATGAGAATGCTAACAACTCGCTGACCGCTCGCCGTCTCGATATCCGGATCCAGGGTCGGACCAGCGCAACTAATTGATAAGGCTTAGCATTACAACAGACCCTGGGGTCGGACCAATGCAAGCTGTTGATCTTGCTTGGCCCACCTCAGGGCCTTACCTTCTCATCAATGTTATTGTTAGTCGGGTCGATGGTGTTAGCAACTAATGCGGGCTCCCCAGAGTCGCTAGCGTTACCCCAATACCAACAATCAGTATCCAAATCCCACGTTGCCAACCGATACTCTCTTTCAACCATAACCATGCGAAGACCGAGGTGGCTGCAGCAAATGCTGAAAAGCCAATGGTGGCGGCAATTCTACCGCCGCCGACCGAGCCTATTAAAAATGCTCCCAAAGCCGCTGTTTCAAACACTGCTTGCAGAATGACTAGATAGCGCATAGATCCGCGCGGCCAAGACAATGCGTTTGATTTCAAAAGCGCATACCCCACTAAGGCGATCGCACCGATCAGAGCAAATACTCGATTTAAATACAGTGCATGCATAGCGCCTAGATCCGCGCCTGCTTCTTGAGCCAAGAACATTCTTAATGAAACAGCCATGGCCGCTGCCAGTGCATATGCTGCAGTACCACGTAGCCATTGCGCATCATAGTTTTGTACCTTATCCGGAGCTGCTGGCCGCGCCAGCATCGCTACTCCTAGAAAGACAATGCACAGCGCGACAATCTGTAACCAGGACCACGGTTCTCCGGCAACGATGTTAAGGCCAACAAGTAACACAGTAAAAGTTGACGCGGTCGGCGAGGCCACAGTTACTGGACCGCGAGCTAATGCCGCATATAGAAAGTACAAAGCGACTAGGTTCAGCAACCCAGACGCTGCTGACGCTGCCCAAGCTTGGGGGTGCCAGGGTGGCCAGTTTGAGTTTATTCCTAACCAGGCGGTGAGAACGACCAAGGACAGACCCATGATCATTAAAAAAAGTATACTCACTGACACCTTCCTCGAGGTGACCCGAGCAATGCAATCAGAAGCGCCTATCAATAACGCACCTAACAGCCCCCATAAAATGCCTTCCATTGCTAAAGAGCCCAATGAATAGCTAGTTTATGGGGGATCAGATTCACGAGGCTTACCAAACAACAGTTGGTGGTTGATGCGTACTGGACTGTGGTAAACGGTGTCATAGGTTTGTGGCTATATTAAGCTATCTTTATCATTAGTAGCTAAAGAGGTTTGGAAGACTCCATGTCGGCAGCAGTACATCAGCATCGTTGGTCTCCCAATGCCGGAGTGACGGTAAAAAACACAGGAGTGTACTTGTTGCACGGCACCGGCGAGCATGCCGGGCGCTATACCAGATTGGTTGAGGCTTTAACTACGATGGGCTTCATGGTCGGCTCGCATGATCATCCTGGGCACGGGCTTAGTCAGGGTAAACGTGGCGTTATAAATCCT
>JAHQVR010000141.1 GCA_019634245.1 Gammaproteobacteria bacterium | reverse complement strand
CAGGATCACCTCACCGATACGACTAACCTCTCCTAACCCTGAAAGCAGTAACAACGGCGGCTGCAAAACCTCGCCATCCAATACGGTGTGAGCTTTTGCTGGATAGCCCAAGTTTCGAATTTGTTGGGCAATGACACCACCGAGAACAGAAAAACGTAGATAGGCACGCATAGATTGAGATACGGCAATCCAATCGTCACCCGATGCTCCTTCCATGGTTTCATAGCCTTGATCGATGATCATCGAGATGGCTTGATCGTGCGGTGGGTCTATGGCATCACCTGCTGCGTCGTGTGAATACCATGTCCAATCCGGACAGCGTGACAAACCCACAGCGTCAACGCCAAGAAAATACGCCGCGGCTTTTATGTTTTGCGCATTTCTGATTGGGTCTTTGGCGTTTTCGGAAATGTCTGCGGCAGGCTCACCATCTTGCAAAAAAATACAGGCACCGAGCACTCGCCGCTGAGCCATCGACGGGGCCGATTTGCTGGCATACTTACCACCTTTAGCAGCCTCTTGATTCGCTTTACCCATATCGCCAAATTGGGAACGGGCAAACATATCCGTGCGCTTCGGGACACGAGCGACTCTCGGCTCATCAATATAAGTAGTAGGCTTCTCCACCCTTTTTAGTTTTTCAAAGGGATGCTCACTATCGACAAACCGCCGATGAGCAAAAGGAGTGTAATTGCGGGCGTTCTTGATCGTACCCGCACCCACTTGCCACTTAAATCCATGGGTGGCAGCGCGAGGCTGATGATCTGCCAGCGGTCTATCCGTGGCTAATTCAAAGGTGGTAGTTACTGCAGCCACGCCGAAACGCTTTCCAAGGTAAGGATTGTGCAGCACACCCTCCTCTACTATTGCCAATCCTGCGGCCACAGTGAGTTGATTCAGATCTATATCAGCGCTGGTTGCAGAGTGACTACGAGATTCAAAGCCTAACAAACGCAAATAGTTTGCAATCACGACAGATGTTTCAGATGCCCGTAGTGCGGCTCGACCCACTTGAGCATCCTTAATCCAATCGGTGCCAGGCTCATCATCCCAAGGATCACGCGGGTATTCGTATAAAAATACAATGGCGTGGGTGTGTTCGTCTATCGATGATGGAGGCGCCTGCATAGATTCCCGCAAGTCAGCCATGATCATGTCAATGCCGGATGCAAGCGTTTTCGTTTGTCGTGTCTTTAGATCTTCTGCCAACCTTTCAACATCAGGATTTTTATAAGGATTAGATAAATGAGCTGATTCTGGAATTTGGCATATACCTACCATGCTCGCATCACAGAAATAACCGTAGCCCTTTAAATGTTGTGCTCGCTCCTCAGGATCGCTCGGACAATCTGCTTTAACCTTACAGGTCAGACCCACACGAATAGCATCCAGCAGTGCTTGATATTCGAGCATGGCATTGACAATGCTCTCGGGGCCACTGGCTTGCGCTCGATCGTAGGGGGTAAATGACGGTACGCTCGAACAATCAATTCGTTGATCGGTAGGCGCAAGACGCTCTAACGGATAGGGGCCTAAATGCGCTGGTCTGTTTTTAGTCGAAAAAAGTCGCATGGTATCGTCTGTTTAGTTTATGTTACCTCGGCAGTCATTCGAACAAACTGCACACTGCTTAAAAAGACTCAGACAGTTATTGACACTATTTAAAACTGCTACGCTGATAGAGTTGCCTACATTCCTGTTCGATCAGAGTTATCATGTGCGGAATGTTAATCAAACAGTTATTCAGTCTCTGAATATACAGTCAAAAGAGCGCCAATGGCAGTACATTTCACCAAAGAAGAATTCAATCTTCGTATTCAACGTGCAGCAAAAGCAATTTCCGACCTTGGAATGGAGGGGATATTGTTGTTCGCACCCGAGAGTCAATATTACCTCACCGGTTACGACACTTTTGGGTTCGCGATGTTTCAGTGCATGGTACTCAAAGCAGATGGCACCATTGACCTCATCACGAGACTGCCAGATCTGCGACAAGCGCAACAAACGTCCATTCTATCTGATGAACATATTCATGTATGGCCGGAGAAAGAAGGCGCCAATCCTGCCAAAGCGTTGCTCCAACTGTTATGCAGTAGAAATCTGATGGGTAAAAAACTGGGTATTGAAACACGCACCGCAGGCCTCACTGCGTTCAATGGTGATCTGGTCAATGAGGTGCTTACACCCGTTGTGACACTGATTGAGGCGTCTAACGTACTACCCGAATTAAGACGACAGAAGAGCGCTCAAGAAATTATGTACCACAGAAAAGCTGCCGAGCTCAGTGACTTGGCACTCGATGCAGCAGTTGTAGCAATCAAACCGGGAGCGTTTGAAGGCGATATTCTGGCAGAGATGCAGGGCTCAGTCTTTCGTGGTGGTGGTGGCTATGCTGGTAATGAGTTTGTAATTGGTTCTGGCCCAGCAGCTCGACTTTGTCGATACCAATCAGGGCCTCGTCATCTCGATTCCGAAGATCAGCTAACGCTAGAATGGTCAGGAGCCTATTTCCGCTATCAAGCCGCGATGATTCGCACATTAATTGTGGGTTCACCATCGGACAAACAAAGAGAAATGCACCAGGTTGCCACCGATGCGCTAGAGGCCTGCGAGGCAGCCATCAAACCAGGGCACCCCATGGGTGATGTTTACCAGGCTCATGCTCACGTATTTGACAGCCAAGGCTATTCACATGCGCGGCTACAGGCCTGCGGCTATGGCATGGGGGCCGTGTTTAACCCCATCTGGGTGGATTTTCCGATGTTCTATAAAAACAATCCGTTAATTATGAATAGTGGGAATGTTTACTTTCTCCACATGATTTTGATGGACGATGACACGGGATTCGCGATGTGCTGGGGCCACTCGGTTTTAGTAACAGATTCAGGCGTTGAACGTCTGAGCCGATCTACACAAGATTTAGTCGCCGTTGCCTAGATTTCTGTGTGTAATTTGACCGCGCAAAGCATCGTCTAATTTTATTAGAATGGCGTATCGATTAACACCTCAGTACTTCCTATCGAGGTCTGGTCGTAGAAACCTATTCGGAATCATGGAGTGATTCTATACGTCTACGCTGCATATCTGTATTCCTGGAAGATGTAGAGGTTACTGGTTGTTCGATCTAAAGAGTATATGCCCACTTTAAATAACTTTTTGTACAACATTTTCATATCACAGAGCAATTGTCGCACAGAGCGTTGAGTAGAATGTGGATCAGTCAATAGCGAATCCAGTAACTATGTTCATCCTACTGGAGCTGTTTTACTCGATGTTCGGGTAAATCCCACAAGCCTCTATGAGCTTCCATACGGGCATCTGCTTCGTATACCCCTATGTCCTGAAGTTCATGCTCACCGAGTTCCAAAAGATCTTGACGTTCGCGTTTTATTTGCTTTGCAAGCGCAAGTAAGCGCAGCCATTTTCTTAGTCGATCGGCGTGGCTCTGTGCGAGCTCTTGCGAACCGAATCTCCCACTGCTTTGGCGATCAGCCCAGCTCATCAGCAAGCGCATATGACGCCTCCTGTAAAGAAGCTCTTGTATTTTTCTGTGTCAGAGTATCGAAGTTTTCCCTGTTTGTGCTCCAATAAAGATCGCTCTAGTACCGCTTTCCGCTCCAGTTTCCACGTGCGTAGTTTCCTAGTCTGCGCGCGCTCAAGAGATGTCAAAGCGATTTCGGTGGCGTGATCGTTGTACATCATGTTGCATCCTCCGTTAATCGACATTATGTCGCCACCCAACTGACAACGTGGTGTCAGCAGTGTTTGCTTCTGTCAAATTACGAGGCTTAGTGCGTACATCTTTGTTGGTAATCTCCAATGCATGGAAGGTTACTAAATCGGACATGCCCAAACTAAAACATACCAGGGATGTTTTTTTCGGTTTACGGAGCTGTTGGTCTATCAGCAATGACTTGCGGGGCACCTACTATTTAGTAAGATTGACCAACTGACTGCGAACGTTCCATTGTCAATAGTTGCTAGCAACAATGAATAGGTATTTCATTCCACCATTTTCAATTTATTGACTGCTATACGGTACACATGTACCATTATGTGGATAATGATGTACAAAAAGTGGACAGGGCGCACCCTGCTATCAATACTGCGCGTTCGGACGCCCCGACCTAAGAAAAAAACCCGTACTTTCAGGGATGTCATACCCCTAATTGATCACATAACAAATAACCACTGGAGAGGAACCCATAAGAATGAAACTATCTACAGCATTAGCATGGTTGGTAGCCGCCGGTTTAAGCCTAGGGATCGCTCAAGCACAGGTAAATCTATCAGCTGAAACGGCTGCACCTACCGGTGTACCCGGTACGTCCGTTCTGGCACTTGCCGAAGTTGCCAGTAAAACCGGTATCGCTGATATTCAAGTCAAGACAGGTCAAACACTGACGAATTCTTTGCAGAATCTTGCAGAAGGCAAAATTGATATTTCTGCTGTGCCGTCACTGCTGCCTTTTTTAATGTCAAAAGGTGCAGGTCCCTACGCCAAACTCGGACCCGAGAAAGGCGCTGAGCTCGCTTCGCAAGTAGCAATGCTATACACCTATCGTTTAGCCTTGTATGGGCTGAGTGCCTACGACAGTAAAAACTTCGGTGGTTGGGACGCAATAGAAGGCAAAACCATTTTTAATGGACCACCTCGTGGAGCTGCACTCACCAAGGCACGCGGTTTGATCAAACTAGCGACCGGACTAGATGACGGTGAAGGGTACACGGGTGTCCAGGTGAACTGGGGACAGGCTGTTAAAACCATTACCGATGGCAGTGCCGATGCTCAAGTACTACCGATGTCCTTCCCCGATGGACGTCTCGGTCAGGCCGCAGCCTCAGGTGCTATCACCGTATTTTCACTTCCTAAATCAGTCTATGAAAGTGAAACGGGCGTTAAGTACGGCAAAGCGCCTGGAGTCGTCGCCATGGTTGTCCCAGTAACCGATGAAATGTTTGGCTCTAATATTTCAGTTGTTTCAGATGATGGTAATTTCCGCGGCTATGGCGATGTTGGAGGCGATGCCGTCAATGTCAGCATGGACGAAGAAACGGCTTATCAACTCACTAAAGCCTTCATCGAGAATAAAAGTGTCTATGTCGCCAAAGCTCCGTTTATGGGTAACACCTGGTTAGGGGAAACCGGTGTCGAAAAAAGTGGTATGTGTGGCGCGAACCCCGTCAAGTATCACGCAGGAGCAGTTCGAGCGTGGGAAGAAGCTGGCGTTTCTATTCCCGATTGCGCAAAACCATAATCCTGACCACACGAACCAGTCATCTGTACTAGGGTTATCTTATGATCCTTTGTGCAGGTGGCTGGCCAGATACAGCGCTTTTTTGCTGCGGCAGGCATTCGTTTGCGCTTGCCAAGACTCCTTCAAACAAAGATCTTGATTGCTTAACCATTGACTGGAATTTATGAACAGTACCGGGTTAAATGTTAAGCAACAAGTGAGTTTCAGTTCGAAGCTTCTTTTCGTCGTATCCCTGTTTATAGTTTTCGCTGGCTTAAGCAACGCCATTCCCGGCATCCCTGGTCTAGACGCTAGTTTGAAATCTCTGACCGGCTTCGACTGGTTTCTCATTCGGAAGTTTCCTACAGAGTGGTTCTATCCAATCATGTTTAGCATCATGATGCTATGCGTCGCACTAAAACACTCGATTTGGCGATCCTGGTTAGACAAATCAGTTGGCCGAAGACGGCTCGGCGCCGTGTTGGATATATTGTTGGTGCTCGCCGCACTGACCATATCGTTGACCTACGTCGTTGAGATTGAATCGATATGTCTGGTTGATCAGCTTACTGGTGAACGGGAACGGTTACTATCACAAGCGCTGAAAATTGAAAAAGAACTTGCCGACCTCTATGGCTTACCGGAACCGACGACTGTAGAAGACCCTCAGTGCGTTGGAAATACCGGTGGTTGGATTGTACTTATTCTGGCTGTGTGTGTTCTGATATTTCTGGCCTACAACATTAAAGTTTGGGGCTTTCCACTGGTAGCCGTTGCACTGGCCATCGCGTTGTATTCCAT
>JAHQVR010000140.1 GCA_019634245.1 Gammaproteobacteria bacterium | reverse complement strand
TTCTTAAGCAGTACCCTTTGGTTCTAACTCCGTTTTTACTCCAGCCGTTTTTTGCCCCCGGCCGTGACGCAGAAGGACCCGAAGGTGTTCATGATGCGTTAGGTTGCGCCCATTGGTCATTCATCATGAATTTTCTCGGATTGCCTGCTGGAAATATACCCACGTATATCGCGAAATTACCTCAAGGCCCGCAGCCCATTGGAGTTCAGATAGTTGGTCAGCGATGGCGGGAGGATATGGTTGTTGATGCCATGCAAGCCATTGAAGCTGAGTGTCCGCCAGTGTGTAATGAGTTGTGGAAACGGATGTCGTAAAGGTCTGTTGCTGAAATGAATCGAGGAACGTTCGTTCTGGCTCTTCGCTAAACCTCTCAATATACTGACCCAATCCGCTGTTGCCAAATTCATTTCAACTGCGACACTTATTAATTACCTCGGTCCGAATCGAAGCTACCCAGATTTTGTGTCAAGGGCGGTATGAAGTCCCGCTATCGAGCTAGCTCACCAACACTCCAATAGACCAGTTCGGGCGTCTTCTGCGCGCAAAAGACGTCGATTGGCACTCATTTTGGACTACTCAGATAAGCCTAGGAGTTTGGCGGTGTATCGCCTAAAAAGCCTAGACCCATGCTGTGAAGCAGTTCACATTTGGTTTGAGTTTGAACCATGGAGTGTGAGCTAGATCACGTTATGCAATTTTCGGACTGGACGAAAGATTGGCGCGTGAGCCGGTCAAATGACGCCACCGAGTTTGTATCGCAGCACCTTGAAGGGAAGTCACTGGTGTGCCTAATGCCGTTCGATTGTGTCGATCGGTAAGGGCAAAAAAATAGGTAAGTGTATTCGTTGGTTGAGTTTGTTTTCTGCTTGGTTGGGATTGTGTTTAACCGTGGAAAGAAGAATTCCAACGAAAGGTAGCTGCCTCGACGAGATTTTCATTGCCGCACCATTTTTACCAATTGGCTGTGCAGAAAATCGAAAGAGTAAAGAGTAGAAGATACATGCGAAACAAAAAAATGCGAGCGGTCGTGCAACGGCGCGCTTGGTTCATGGTGTCAGCAACGGTACTACTGTCGGTGCCCATTATAGGTTATGCGCTGGTACTGGGAGATTATGAAAATACAGCGACCGTCACTGCGGGTGCTTCGCAGTATGAAACCATCACAACGAACAATACATCCACCGTTCAGATTACTCCGAATGCCGAACTAGTGATCGTCGCCAATATATCTAATGACGATGGTGGCGATGCTGTAGTGGGCGATTTTACGATCACGACCAATGCTGGTTCGTTGAGCTTTACGGCCGGTACCACCGTCGCGGGAGTGACACCATTCACCTCGAGTACCCTTTATGTTCCTCCCGGAACATACTCCTTAGTAGAAAGCGATGTTGCTGGGTATACCGAAGGTAGTTGGAGTTGCTCAGTAGGCACGGTAAACGACACCACCTACAATTCGGGTGAAGTTGAATTGACCTTCGGTCAACAAACGGTTTGTACAATCACCAATGATGACATCGCACCTGAATTGACTCTGGTTAAAAATGTTACCAATAATTTCGGACCAGCTCGTCCTGCTTCTGACTTTGATCCATCGATTGACGGCACAGAAGTTCTCAGTGGAACCGCGTACCCGCTGACGGCAAACAACGATTACACGATTTCTGAAGCGCCGATCGGTGGTTATACCGCTGGTACTTGGTCCTGTTCTGACGCGAATAGCTTAACCACTAGCCTGCCAACCGCCGGAACTGCCACAGGTGCGACCGTGAATATGGAAGTTGGCTCAGATGTCACTTGTACGATTACCAATACAGCCGTTCAACCCCTATTAACGTTGGTTAAGATCGTCGAGAATTTCAATGGTGGAACTCTTGATATAGACGATTTTGATATTTCCATCGACGGTACTGAAGTGCCTGATGGTATTGCACAGCCTGTTGCCTCGGGCACTGATATCGTTATCAGCGAGTTGGATTTACCATCCTACAATGAAGGCACCTGGTCTTGTACGGATGACAACAGTCTCACCACTGGTCTCCCTACGGCAGGACTGGCCACCAGCACCACGGTGAATCTAGAGCCTGGATCTGACGTTACTTGTACGATTACCAATGATGATATTGGAATTGATTTAGCCATCGCTAAAAGTGTTGATGATTCAACACCCAACATTGGTGACACCATTACGTTTACTTTAGAGGTAACCAACGCAGGGCCGGATGCGGCGACAACGGTTACGGTTACCGATGTAATTCCGGATGGCTTTTCCTACTTCGCTGGTTCTATAGCGGGTGGGGATACTAACGATGATTCGGATCCTGCGGGATCAGGGTTAGTTTGGACCCTGAATTCGGTGCCCGTTTCGGCATCACCCACCATACTGACTTTTCAGGCGATTGTTCAGGCGCCGTGACCCCGCAAATCCGGCGGTTCGTAAGTTTTTCGCTAGCCCTGGTCCTCGGATCGGGGCTAGCGTCCGTCTACGCGCTGGATCCTTCTGATTTCACCAATGACGGTCAAGTAGACTCTGCACCCGCTAATTACGAAACTAATTCACTAAATAACAGCAGTACCGTTGTGGTTCTTCCAAAAGGCTACAGCGTGTCAAAAACGGCTGATGTCAGCGGCTTATCTACGCCGACGCAAGCTGGGGATACCATTCGATATTCCATAGTGGTGGAGAATACGGGTCTGTTGCCATTGTCTAGTGTCACTCTGAGCGACTCTCTGGTTCCCGCCTCGAGTATCCAATTTTTATCCGGCGACGTAAATTCAAATTCCCAGTTAGATGCAAATGAAACCTGGGCATATGAAGTTAACTACTCCGTGCTGCAGTCGGATATCGATACCAACGGTGGCGGCGATGGTGACATCGATAATACGGTCACGGTGTCCGCCACTGAGCTCGCTCCTACCAGTGACAGTGTAGCCGTACCAATCACCCAGGCCCCCAGTTTTAGTTTAAGTAAAACCGTTGATCAGACCGCCATCGGGTCGCTGCAAACCCTTAACTACACGATCGAAGTAGAGAATTCTGGAAATCAAACCCTATCGGGAATTGCTTTAGTAGACACATTACCCGATGGTTCTTCGGGTAGCTTGTCAGGCCCCATCAGTGACGTTGGTGCCATTGGGGTGCTGGATGTGGGTGAGACTTGGCAGTACACCATAAGTTATTCGGTGTCACAGTCTGAGATTGATGCAGGATTGCCCTTGCAGAATGCAGTCTCTGCAACCACCACTGAAACTGGAGCTTCTGCACAGACAGCATCAGCGCAGACCACCATAAACCAGTCGCCACAGTTCACTGTGTCTAAATCTGTGCTACCCACGTCGTTAACATCGCCAGGAAGCTTGAACTACCAGATTGACGTTCAAAACACCGGCAATACTTCGTTAACGGGATTGAACTTAAGTGACGTTCTACCCGATGGTGCGACTGCCACACTTAGCGGACCCGTAGCAGATAGTGGGTTGGTTGGTATTCTAGATGTGGGAGAGACTTGGGCTTTTACAGCAGGTTATGTTGCATCTCAAGCAGAGATCGACGATGGGAGTGATCTGGTTAATCAAGTGTCTGCAACGGCTAACGAAACGGGACTGGCTCCTGTCAGCGACTTCGCTACTACCACCATTAACCAAACACCTGACATCGCTGTAACGAAAGTGGTGGATCAATTGTCGGTGAATACACCGAGCACACTCAACTACACCATCACGGTCAGTAATGCAGGTAACGTCAGCCTAACCAATGTCCAGTTAGTGGATGCATTGCCTGATGGTACCAATGCAACACTCTTAGGTCCGATATCGGATGCCGCAGCGATTGGTGTTCTGGATGTCGGTGAGAGCTGGGAATTTACTACCGATTACTTAGTGTCACAGGCCGATATTGATTCGGGTACACCTTTGACTAATCGTGTCGAGGTGCAATCGGATCAAACCAACTCATCTGTGTTTAGTGCCAGTGCGACTACCACGGTGGTACAGACTCCGTCTATGAACGTCGACAAAGTGGTTGATGAACTGGTCATAACGTCCGGAACACCGCTGAATTACACCATAACGGTTCGTAACACGGGCAATGTCAGCTTAACGAACATTGTACCGGCCGATACGCTGCCCGATGGTAGCGTCGCATCTTTATTAGGACCAGTATCCGACAGTGGTACGCCAGGTGTACTTGATGTTGGCGAGAGTTGGATTTACACCACTTCTTACAATGCGAATCAAGCTGATGTTGATGGCGGAATACCCCTTATAAATACCGTATCGGTTTCGAGTAGTGAGGCGGGTACGGTGAGCGACAACGCGGGCACCAATGTCATTCAAACGCCGAGTATATCGATCGTCAAGACTTCCTTGGAGAGTACATTTATTCGTAGCGGTGATGTGCTCAATTATACGCTTGAGGTTCAAAATAATGGCAATGTCGGGCTTAGCAATGTACAGGTTGCTGACCCTAATGCCGATGCAGGGTCGTTGATCTGCGCGCAAAATCAACCGTTTTATTTAACAGTGACTGAAACGGTGACTTGTACTGCTACTCACACAGTTAGCGATACCGATGTGCAGTTAACCGAAGTGGTTAACCGGGCGAGTGTCACCTCGATGGATCCATCGAGTAATCCGATTGTCGATAGCACTGCCGACATTGTGGTGAGTATGAGTCGAATACCACCGGTTGCGACTAGCGACTTTATTACCAGCCTGGATTCTGCTGTGCCGGTAACGTTACCGGGTGCTAGCAACGATACGGATGACAACAATGATATTGATTTGTCAGCAACGTTTCTGACACACGCGGATGCGATCGACACTGATTCGGATGGAGACGCTGATTTTCTGAGTGTGCTTGGTCAGGGTGATTGGTCGATCAATGATGCATCCGGTGACATCATGTTTTCGCCACTAGCAGGCTTTACGGCGGATCCCACACCTGTTGAGTATCAAATCGTAGATGCGACGGGTTTGATTTCCAACCCAGCAATGCTCAGTGTTGACTATCCACAATCGTCTCCTGTGGCTCGTGATGATCTTAAAGTCAATCCGGACGTGCCGGCCCCAGGTAATCCCACCGTAGTAAGTGTGTTGGAAGATAACGGTAATGGTGCTGACACAGATGCTCAATTAGATTTAAATCCAGTGTCAATTTCGTTTGCCGATGCTGCGGCGCTTGATACCAATAACGATGGGTATAAGGATCAGCTAATTGTACTCGGTGAAGGTGTCTGGCAGATAGATCCAGCAACAACGACCGTTACGTTTACTCCAGAGCTCAATTTTTTTGCAGACCCAACCCCTGTGTCCTACACCGTGTCTGATATCAATGGATTGGTTTCAAATGAAGCACTTGTTACCGTGGACTATCCGCAGCGCGCTCCCGATGCGCAGCCGGATGAGCTAATGGATCAACCGCTGGGTGAAACTATCACGGTGGCGGTGCTTGCCAACGATACTGACCCAGAGAACAACATCCTGCCCCAAAGTGTCCGGATAGTAGATTCCTCAGATTCGAGTCTAGTAACTGAGCTAGTGGTAGCTGGAGAGGGAACTTGGCAGGTTGATGAGGCGTCGGGTTCAATAAGCTTTACAGCCGAGTTTGGGTTTGTGGCTTCTCCCACGCCCATCAGTTATGTGGTGAGTGATACGACGGGTTATCAGTCGGCACCGACAACTGTGACTATTGGTTTTGAAGCGCCGGCCAGTTTGCAGGGCATAGTCTGGGTGGATACTGATCGTGATGGGGTGGTTGACGCCAACGAGTCGCGCAAATCGGGTTGGACCTTACGCGTTATTAATGAGGCAGGCATTCAGGTTGCTGAAGTGCAAACCGCAGCGGACGGATCCTACTCCGTCACTGGTTTGATTCCTGGGGCTTATCGGGTTGATTTTTATAATCCGTTTGGCGTGTTCATGGACAGCGCTACCACTGATGGTAATTTGGTAGCCGGACAAACGATAAATCTGCCGTTGCCATTAGATCCGGGTGGTGTTGTGTATGACAGCTTGACTCGTCTGCCAGTTGAAGGTGTTACGTTAGCGTTGGTTAATGCAACAAACCAAGCCGTTGATCCTAGTTGTTTGGCTGCGGGTCAACAAAACCAAACCACGGGTGAAGACGGACTCTACGCTTTTAACTTAGAGCCTGGTGCACACTCAAGCTGTCCCATCAACGGTAGCTATCGTATTGAACTGGCTGAGGCGCCTGATTCCTATCATCCTTACTTTTCATCGTTGATCCGTCAGGAAGGCGCTGCTGGTTGTGGTGGACCTTCTTTAGGTTGTGCTGTGTCGAGTATTTTTGACAGCTCGGTTAATGAAATTAATTGCACCGTGGATACGTTGCCTGGAACGGGTGCTTGCGAGGTACAACGTCAACCAGAAGCACCACAAGAAGGGGAGGATACTCGTTACTTTGTTGCCTTCGAGTTCTCAGCGGGCGATCGAAGCATCGTGTTTAATCATCTGCCATTGGATGCACGTGCTAATGATGCAGAAATATTGATTACTAAATCTGCGGATCGACGTCAGGCCTCCATTGGTGATTTGGTGCTTTACACAGTTACCTTGGAAAATACGAAAGATGTGCCCGCTCTCCAGGTGGATGTAATCGATTCGCCACCGGCTGGTTTTTCGTTTGTGCCGACATCTGCGCAACTAATTAGGGCTGGATCTGATCAGGAGTTTGATACCGAAGACGATCTTGTAGTGTCACTAACCAGCGAGGGTAATCGCCCAGTACTGTTCAATAGCATCGACCTTGATTCCGAGGAAACCGTTCGAATCCGATATGTGTCGCGTGTGGGTACAGGAGTCGTTGCGGGGACCTATGTCAACCTTGTCTATGCTCAAGCACCTAACGGTACGGCCAGTAATGAAGCTAGCGCATCGGTAGAGGTGATCAGTGATCCTGTACTCAATCAAGCCACATTGATCGGTAAAGTGTTCCACGATCGAGATGAAGATGGCGTACAGGATTCGGCAACTGCGTCTGGGGTTGTTATTAGAAGTGACTACTACGGTATGGCCGGGTTGGCGCTGGGACAAATTCCAGGGCGCCGCACGGTTAATGATGATCCAGCAGTACAGGCCGTAACCGTTAATATGCCGCTGGGTGATGATAATCGATTTGCCATTCGCACACGTGAAGGTACACGAATTAGCGTTGATGAAAACGGCACGATTACAGAAGCTCATGTCGGGATAAAGGCGCGAGGCATGAGCAGCCAGGATATTCGAGTTTGCACACAGCAAACACAGGCAGTGCCCAACCTACGTAATGGCGACGCCAATGCATCTGCGCCCATTGACGTATTACAAATTGTGCTGAGCAACCAAGGGATCAATGAAGAAGGGATTCCTGGTGTACGGCTGGCCACCGTGACTGGGTTGATCATTGAAACGGATGCTTTTGGCCGTTATAGCATCCCTGATGTTGAGTTGGGCACAGATGGTTTGGGTAGAAATTTTGTTCTCAAAGTTGACCCTGCTAGTTTACCCGACGGATCCCATTTCACTACTGAAAACCCTTACGTGTTGCGTATCGTTAACACCACATTAAACAAGATCAATTTTGGTGTGAACTACACCGAACAGGATAGCTATGGTTCGGCCATGGATGCCTGCACGGAATCGGGTAAGGTTGCTCAGCAACAAATTGTTGAGGTCACGCTGGGCTCCGTATTCTTTGATGTAGGTAAGGATGTGGTGCGAAAGGATCAACTGGGTATCGTAAGAGACATCATATCGAAACTCAAACTGTACGGAGGTGGCACAATCCGCGTCACCGCGCATACTGATTCGACGGGATCTGCGATTCGCAATATCGATCTTGCTAATCGTCGCGCTAACACTATTCGTCGTGTGTTGCGAGAAAGCTTGGGCGCGAAGCTGATGAAAAATGTCACGGTGGAAGTGGCACCTATGGCTTCAGAGGAGAAGAAGCCATGAAGATCAAAGGATTTCTAGTTGCGACCAGTGCGCTTTGTCTGGTGCTAGCCCAGGGCCAAACACACTCGCAAACGTGTGATGGTGACGAATGTCCCCCTGCCGCCTATGAGCTGCAAATTATAAATAAAGGGGAATCTGAACCTCGATCAACGAACTCGACAGAGGAAGGTCGTGCAGACAATCGGCGAGTCGATATTACGGTGCTACCCAACGAATCTGAGGCTCAGCAAAGGGCCACGAAGGCTGAGCCGCGCCGAGTTGATTTGGAATTTGGTGGGAGTGTCTGGATAGCGACAGATCCAGTGAAGCTTGAGCGATCACTTAAAGTAACTACGGCCAATACAGTTTCGACACAGAATGGTTTACCGATCGAACCGCTGGAATTTAAGCTCAAAACCAACTATGCCAGCTTTATCGATCGTTGGGAAATCAGAATTTGGAAAGAAGGTGCGTCGCTAGCTGCCAAACCTATCGCGGTTATCGATGGCGGGAATGTTCAGTCCGATCAAACCGTTAGCTGGTCGGGTAATTCGTCACTAAAACGAGTGATCGAATCCGATTCAAAAATTGAATATGCCGTACGCGCGTATGCAAGCTCTGGTGCATTTGATCAGAACCTGCGCCAAAGCGTTGATTGGGAGGCGCCCGGTGTTGCTGCATCGCGTCTGCCGGAGCTTACACTGAGAGAGCAAGATTTACCCGCAACTAATTCAGGTGCCAGCAGTTTTACTCATCAGACTATACCGCTACACGGTGCCACAGTTCGCGTCTACGGGATGAACATCAATCCCAATCACTCGGTTGATGTGAATGGGGAGACGGTGAAGGTCTCAGAGGATGCCCGGTTTGTGAAAGAATCACTTATGCCCTATGGCGAGCACTCTTTTGAAATTACCGTAGAGAACGAGTCGGGAGACACCTCTTCTTCGACGTTGAACACGCGACTAAACGATCAATATTTCTTTTTGGTTGGGCTAGCGGATGTGATGGTTGGAGAAAACTCCGTTAGTGGTAGCGTAGAGGCGCTTTCGGTTGATGATGATCACTATGGTGGTGATCTGTTTGTGGATGGTCGCTTAGCGTTTTATCTAAAAGGTAAAGTGAAAGGGAAATATCTAGTAACTGCCCAAATGGATACAGGCTTGGAAGATGTGTCTGAACTGTTTGAGGATTTTCATCAAAAAGATCCGCAAAGCGTATTTAGACGTTTAGACCCTGAACAGTACTATCCGGTCTACGGTGATGATTCAACTCTTTATGATGATACTGATAGCCAAGGTAAGCTCTATGTTCGAGTGGAATGGGATCGATCCCATGTGCTGTGGGGTAATTACAATACCGCTTTCACTGGAGCTGAGTTAGCACCTTTTAACCGGAGTTTGTATGGTGCACAGACGGTGTTGCGAAGTGTCGCAACCACTGAGCTGGGTGATACTCGCTCGTCTGTGTCTGCCTTTGCCTCTAATTCTGAAAGTCTGTTTCGACACAATGAGTTTCTGGGCACCGGAGGAAGCCTGTACTACTTAAGGGATACTGACATTGTGAGTGGTTCAGAGAAGATTGCCGTGGAAGTACGGCAGAGGGATTCTGCACGTGTCATTGAGCGCGTTGAACTTATCGCTGGTCGGGACTATGACATTGATGATTTTCAGGGCAGAGTGATTTTGAGAAGACCCTTGACGTCGGTATCACCCGGTGCCGGGCCATCAATCATTCGGCAAGAGCCTTTGGACGGATACGATACGTGGCTAGTGGTCGACTATGAAATCTATATGGAGGATTTGGACCTCAGCGATGCAACAGCGGGGGTGCGGGCCAAACAATGGCTCGGAAATCATCTGGGTATCGGCGGTACCTGGGCACATGAGCAGCGGGATCAGGAAGATTACGATTTAAAGGCAACGGATATCACGCTGAAGGCATCGGATAACACCTATTTGCAGGCCGAGTTTGCACAAACACAATCAAGTCAAACGCGTGGTAATTTCCAATCTGATGACGGTGGACTTAATTTTACGCAAATCAATACCGATGCATCAGAAGAAGGCGGCAATGCAGTTTCTGTGGAAGCCCGTATTGCGAGCCAAGATGTGTTTACCGACGCGATGCCTTTTGACGTAGCCCTGTGGGCCAAGCGCTATGAGCAAGGCTATTCTACGGCTGCCTTAGAGGCCAATGTAAACACATTGGATGCCGGAGCGCAGTTAGTGGCGAAATTAGGTAAGCGTTTCGTCCTGTCATTATCCAATCGTTATTTAGAGCAGGAGAATGTTCAGCGTGATACCGACTCGGAAGCTCAGATTGATTTTGCCGCCACGCAGCGTTTGACCCTTTCATCGGCCATCAGTCAAAGTACTGAAAAGGACCTTATCTCAGGAGACGAGGGTACAGGCTTAATTTCCGCAGGCAAGATCGCCTATGACCTCAGTGAATCAACCGAGGTGTATCTGGCCCACCAACAGACATTAAGAGCAACAGGAAGTTATACCAGCAACGACAGCACGACCGTAGGCACGAGGATTGGTCTATCGGATAGATTAAATCTGAATGCTGAATACACCGTAGGGGATAGGGGTAATAGTGCTTTGGTGGGGGCCGAATGGATGGCGAGCGATACTTACAGTGTGTATGCCAATTACAAAAGATCGACCGATGAACAGTTGGTGCAAGACAATGTGGTTACCGTTGGTCAGCGTAAGCAAGTGAACCGTCGCTTAAGCGTCTACACGGAGCACCAATTTACCCAAGAGTCCGATCGCGAAGGCACATCCCATACGTTTGGCTTAGACCAAGACCTTACCGACTACACCAGCGCTCATCTGTCATTCCAAACGGCGCATATTGAAGATGAAAACAGTGATGCCACAGAACGCGATGCCGTTTCTGTCGGCCTTAATCATCAACGTAACAAAGTGCAAGCGTCAACGAAACTGGAGTACAGGCGCGATGAAACTGCACTGGATGAAGTGGAGCAAATGGTGACGACCAATAGAGTCGAATACCGAAGATCTGATGCATCGCGATGGCAAGGAAAGTTTAATGCGTCCAGAACGAGTAGTCGAAGCGGTGATGAAAATGCACGGTTTGTCGAGGCGGGACTAGGGTATGCATTCAGACCCGTACTGAACGATAGACTAAACCTACTGGCCAGAGCAACGTATCTATACGATTTAAAGCCTGTATCGCAATCCACAGATCCTGATCAACGCTCCTTTATTCTGAGTACCGAAGGCATCTACGACATCACCAAGGCGTGGAGCACCGGGATGAAGCTGGCGCATCGAACCAGTGAAATCCGTCTGGGCAGGAACACAGGCGACTGGGTGGTTAATGATGCGTCTCTGGCGGCTGTGACCATAGCGCGTCGAGTACCTTTTGGCGTTCGGGCCAGTGCGTCATATCAGTGGTTATTTTCTAAGGAGACAGACTCGGTCAGACATGGAACCTTGCTGAGCCTGGGTAAGCAGGTGAGTGATCATCTGTTGTTCTCGGTAGGCTACAACTTCACTAATTTTGACGATAATCTCGCCGATGATAGCTACGATGTACGCGGTTGGTTTCTAAATCTAGTGGGCACGTATTAAATGCTAGTTAAAAGGCCGGAAGGCGTGCTTATTGGACTGCTGATTCTGTATTGGAGTTCGTGTGCAATTGCGTCTGAAGAGGTGGATCGGCCATACAGAGAACACGTTGAAGCGGGTCGACAACTGTTGTCCTATTCAGGTGTTGACTCTCATCTTCAATCCGTTCATGCAACTGTGCTGTCGGAAGCCCAAGACAATAGAATTACTTGCCAAGGCGAGTCACCAAATTCTTCGGATATTCAATCGCTTCTCGACGAATTTCATAATCCTAGCATTCTGGTGGATGCTGCTGCACAGCAGTTAACTCAATTGCTGAACGCACAGGATAAGACTGAACTGAAGAAATGGTTTTTTTCGTCGGCTGCACTGAAAATGATGGCTGTAGAAAAACGATTTGCGGAGGCTACCGAAGAAGAGTATGTACAGGCGTTGGAACACTATGAAACCTCACAGGCTATTACTGAGGAGCGCCATAAGAAAATAGTTCTACTCAATCAGCTCACAGGTGCCTCTCGGTTTGTGACCCTGTTAAATTCTGAAATTACTGTAGCCGTCGCTTTGTTGAGTGGTTGTAAGACGGATGGAAAATCGCAGCAGGTCACAAATGAATTAGTGGACGCGGCAAGAGCGGATAAAAGCTTGGTGAGCTTTTTTCTGCAAGTCGGAATGAATGCTGATTTGGCCTTTATCTATTCTCCGCTGAGCGATTCTGAGCTCAACGAGGTGCTGGAATTTGCACAATCGGACCTGGGGCAGCGCTATCACAGAGCGCTACTTAGCGTCACTGATCAGGTGCTTCAGAGGCAAAACGCCTCGCTGAGTCAGCGGCGCTTTGGTTTGTGATCGTTAGTCTGTAATTCCTGATGTCGCGCCGCTGCCCTGGTGCTACAGTAGCTAAAGCACATCGATTTGTCTGCAGTTGCCTTGGTTTTTAATCGTGAGGTTATGCCTCGGCTAAGCAGTATCAGCTTGAGCCGTTGAGTGACGCAATTTGAACTCCGCTTCAATTTTAATGTGTTCGATGATGGGTTTGGTTGACTCGGATTGTTTGATCACTAAATCAGCTGCCTGCACGCCAATACGGCGGGCGGGGAGTCGAACGGTGGTCAGGGAGGGTTCAATTTCAGCGGAGCCTGCGAAGTCACCAATACCGGCGATTGAGATATCTTTCGGTACACTTAGATGGAGTTGTTGAGTCGCATAGATAACACCATGAGCGATGACGTCATTGCCGCATAGAATCGCGGTGGGTCTGTTACTTGAGGACAAAAGCTCAAGGGCACGCTGTTTTGATTCTGGCACGCTGTAGGAGCAGTTGATGATGCGCTTTTCATCCAAGTCGATATTAGCTGATGCTAAAGCGCTTAATACGCCATTCATCCTATCGCGGGCGCGATCATTCAGTTGAGTGTCTGGAAAGAATAAAGCGATATCACTATGACCCAGTGTTATCAAGTGTTGAGCAACAGCTCGTGCTGCGTCTCTATTATCTGAGCCAACACATGACATCGTTTGCGATTGGTGATAGTTCCACACTGAGACAATGGGTACTTCACGCAAGCTGAGCATCTCTAAGGCGGCGTCATGATGATCTTTTCCTACTAGCACCACACCATCGATGCGGCGCTCTAGCAGCGAGCGCACAATACCGACTTCCATATCTAAGTCGTAGTTATGACTGGCAACCAGCGTAGTGCGGTCGTGTCGCTGCAGCTGGCTGGACAGCGCTTCAATGAGCTCTGCAAACATCGCGTTATTAATAGAGGGGACGATAAGCCCTATGCTGCCACTGAAACGTGCATGCATCGAACCCGCTAACCTGTCCCGGATGTAGCCAAGATCCATAGCGGCTTTTTCAATTTTTAAACGGGTCGTACCCCGTACCAGTTTTGGATGATTGAAATAGCGGGATACTGTGGCTGCAGACACATTGGCGCGCTTGGCCACTTCAACAATACCGGGTGCACCTTTATTTCGAGGCTTCCTGTTCACGAAATTACTATACCTATTTTGGCCCAAAACTGAAAACGTTTACATTTTTGTTTTCAGTCTTTACTATGAGTTCGATTCATCCATCGATTGCGACTGAAGTTCTGTATGGAATTTTTGAGTTATTTGGGCGGCGAGTTTGAGCCAGCAGCGTTTCTATCGTTACTTGGAGGCCCGATAGACGGGTTGCTTTTAGGTGCTACAGCCGGTTTATCCCTAACGATGGCGGTGGCCTTACTCATCCCATTCAGGTTGAGTCGTTTACAGCAAATCGTGCCATCACTATTGGTTGGCAATAACCGCAGCTGCACTTAGCATGGGTTCCGTACAGGCCGCTAATTATCCCGATCGACCCATTTCTGTGATGGTGTCGTATGGAGCCGGTGGGACGACCGACTTTCAGACCCGTATCGTGACCATGATGGCTGCAAACAAAAACTACCTTGGCCAGCCCATCGTCGTTGTTAACAAGCCTGGTGCCGGTGGACGTGTGGGTTGGAACTGGTTTGCTTCTGAAGCAGAAAACGATGGCTATACCATGGCGGCGTACAACATCCCACATTTTGTCGCTCAATCGATTGAGGGTGGCGTTAAGTACTCCTCTGCGAGTTTTGAACCCATCGCAAACTGGGGAGCAGATCCTGCGGTTGTTGTGGTTGGAGCTGACAGCCCCTATAACTCCATTAACGAACTGGTGGATTTCGCGAAGGAAAATCCTGGCAAAGTGACATTAAGTGGCGCAGGTTTATACGTTGGTCATCACATTGCAGCATTGCAGCTTGAAAAGGCCACTAGTGCGAAGATGGCCTACATTCCCACTAAAGGTGGTGGTGCTGCAGCCATGAAAGCGGTGATTGCTGGTGATGTGATTGGGGGTATGAACAACTTATCGGATGCCTTTCGTGCACAAGAAGCGGGTAACATCAAAATTCTTGCTGTAGCTGATCTTGAGCGCAATCAGGAATTTTTACCAGATGTTCCCACACTAAAAGAAGCTGGTTATGACGTCGACAATTCATCGGTGAACTATCGTGGCCTTATGGTTCCAGTAGGAACCGAACCCGCCATTATTGACATGCTGGCAGCCAAAGTGCCTGAGATGTTCGCCAATGCTCGGGTGGAGAAACAAATGAAAGCGGGTGGATCGCCCATTAAGATCATGACCCGGGAGGAAGTGCAATCTATGTGGTCTGGACGCCAGGCAAACTTAGCCGAATTACTGGCGGGACTGAAGTAGCCACCGTACGTATAGTCGAAGCAGTTGATGCGCGAAGAGCCATGGAGCTCAGCGCACAATTACCTGCTAACGTAGAAAATCACATCAATGACTGAAGAAGAACAAGTCGACCTGCTCATAGAGTGGGCGAAATCCGCTCGGCACTCGTGTTATTAATTATACGCAAGGCCTAAGTCTGAGCGCGAAGCAGCCGGTAAGGAAAACTGAAATCGGGTTCCTTTTCCAGGTTCACTAGTCACCTTTAAACCACTGTCATGCAGATCTAACAGGCGTTGTACGATACGCAATCCAAGCCCACCCCCCACACCATAGACACGTTTCCATGCCGTGTAGGATTGGTTGGAGTTTATTTGTTCCTGCTTGGCCAAACTAATGCCAGATCCTGTGTCACTAAAAGAGACTGCGATTTTCTGATTGGGTCGTTGACTGATTTCTATGGTAATCAGATCGTCACAATAGGTGTGCTTGAGTGCATTACTCAGAAGATTAGTAAGTACCCGTGTTGTCATGGCGATATCAGCTTGAACAAGCAATGCGTTTGGCTGTGGGTGACTATGCTCCGAACTATTGGCAATCACTTGCAAGCGCTTGCCAGTTTCTTCACAACTGGGCGCATAGTCCTGCACAATATCATGGGTAAGCTCCAACAATGAAAAGGTTTCGAATTGAGGCCTCATATCGCCGTTATCTAACTGCGTAAGTTCAAATAGATCTGCTATCAATGATCTCAGTCGTTGAGTGTGATTAAAGGCTGTGTGTAAATACCGAGCCCGTTCCTCACCGTCGAACCGATCGCCATGAGAGATCAAAGTCTCCAAATAGCTTTGTAACGTTGTCAGAGGTGTGCGTAGATCATGGGAAACACTGGCGAAAAGCTCGCGGCGTGATGAATCGGCTTGTTGCAACTGTTGGTTTTTTAGCTGTAATGCCCGCGTCATCGATTCATAGGCCGTGGTTAGCTCGTCCAGCTCATCAACTGGATTAGACATGTGTGAAACGTGTCCTTCTATGGACAAGTTTTTCATGTGTTTTGATAATCGAAGGCGCAATTTCCGAAGTCGTCGAGTCAATAAGAAAAATAACGATCCGGCGGCCAGTGCAGTAATCAACAAAATACTGATCAGGGAGTAGGCAAGCGATCGGCTACTGGAATGGGATGCCAATCCATCTCGTAGCGATAGTTTCTGCTGACTTGCCAACACCACATACACATAGCCTATCGGTTCCGTAGTTTGGTCAGGTCTGTTGTCTACTGTATTTTCGGGATAGATTGGAAAGGCTGAGAAGATTGTTTTGTCGTCATTGTACAGTGGATTTTCTGCTAGTAAGGGCAGTTGTCTTTGATCGCTTAAATAGTGATGAACAGCAGACATGTCTATCCGGTTACGCTTGAGAGGTGCATTGTCACTAGCCGTGGCGCTAATGTTTCCCAGTGTGTCGAGTGCATATACTTCAACACTTGGGTTTAACATCATTAAATGATCAGAAAGCGCTTTTAAACGCTCCGTGCTGACAGTGTTGCCAATGGCGAGATTAGCGTTTTGCGCAATATACATCGCAACCGGTTCGTGAAGCTGTTGATTCAGCTCTAGATGATATTGATTTTGACTCTGGTAACTGAGCCAAAATACAGTGGAACCGGAAACTAACAAAAGAAGGGTAATGCCGACTAACAGTTGAGAAAATAATGAGCGCATCAGGGTGACAGCTTGTAGCCTACGCCCCATACGGTCTGTATATAAGACGGTTTCGCAGGATCAGGTTCTATTTTGGCGCGCAGTCTATTGATATGACTATTCACCGTATGCATGTAGCCTTTGTGCGTATAACCCCAGACATCTTCCAATAGCTGTTGACGACTAAACACACAGCCGGGTGATTTGGCAAAATACAGTAGTAGATCAAACTCTCGTGCCGTTAGTGACACCTCTTCGCCAGCTATGCTGGCTTTGTGTAATTTTGGAGTGAGTACAAGCTCCCCAATGCTGATGGTGTCGCTAACAATAGGTCTGTCAATACTGACTCGGCGATGTTCTACCTGCCGAAGAACGGCCTTAATTTGCGCCATAAGCTCTATGACGCTAAACGGTTTGCTAATGTAGTGATCAGCACCGTGCTCGAACCCTTTCAGACGGTCTTGTTCAGTCGCCCTGGCTGTAATCATCATGATGGGTAGCAGCGGATGAAACCGTCGAATTTGTTTACAGATCTCAATACCGTCGAGCCTCGGAAGATTAAGATCCAGAAGAATCAATGACCAGTTTCCATGTAGCGCCTCCGCTAGCCCCGAAACTCCATCCATAGCGTGGGTCACTGAAGTGCCCAACTCCGATAGATGCAGTTGTAGAACACTTGCGATGTCGGGCTCGTCCTCAACGAGCAGAACTTGATGCGGGGGTAGATGATGCATGGCAGACTGGGGCTGAGGACACAGCAGTTGAGAGCTTAGCGTGAGGGGAAAGTTCCCGAAGTGCACTGGATTGAGGGAGATTGATACCTGTTCCTCAGAACCACTACGCATGGGCGAGAATTACCCACCCATGCGCAGATTTTCGGACAATCACAGCTTTTCGATGCGTTCGATTAGTTGTCGTTAGTGCGCAGCGTAATGCTAGCCGGCTCCCCACGGTTTCCGTTGCTATCCATAGCGGTCACCTGAAACATATAATCAGTTGCTGGGCTCAATCCATCTTGAAAGTAGCTTTGACCGTCGATGCTAGCGACCACCTCGCCATTAATAGAAACTTCATAACCAGTGATGTGTCCAGCCGCAGTCGTGGCGGGTTGCCAGAAAATTTCGACAGCGGTGCTCGAGTAGGTTTGTCCGCGTAGATCGTTAACTGCAGATACTGCACCTGTTGATCCATCACCCATTCTTGTAATGGTGACTCTGGCCACCGGGTTCAGCCAGCGGTGCACGGCAGCGTTGATGTCGCTCACACCTCCATTAGGATCTAGATCACCGATCACATTTCTGTGAATGTGTACATAGCCTTCTGCCGGAACATGAATACCAGATGCACCTGTTCCGGTACCTGAAGCAACAATAGGTGGGGGTGCTGGGAAACCAGCTTCACCGGGTGCACCACTACCAATCACTTCATCGTTACCTTCGGTGCCTGCGTCATAGCCATTGGCGTTGTAGCTGTAGGTCATTGATCCTTGTGGTAAATGAACCGAATTCAATCCGACAAAGCCATCATTGGTCGGTAACAACATTCCAGCCAGTGATAATACATCGCCTGGGTTTCCGCTGACCATAAAATCCGCACTCATGCTTGGGGCGACCAAACCGTCCCCGGTTGCGACACCAGCGCCGATACTCTCGAGTAAACTCGCCATGCCTGATATATCGCCACCTTCAGCAATTGCTTGCAGTTGCTCTGAGGCTCGCGTACCGGAACTAAACATGGCAACTGATGGGTTGTGCGTGGCCACGATCAGTGGTGTGAAGTGTATGCCTGACGTAAGGTTGGTAACCGTGACGTGATAATCGGCTGCGGTTGCTTGTGAGGCAGTTGCTAGGGCGAGTACGCTTGCACTGGCTCCTATTAAGTATTTGAATTTCATCTGATTTCCTATATCTTGAACAGTTAGAATGGCTTCAGCCCATGCCTTGTTGTTAATGAGCTGGATCTATGACGCCGGACCAGTGCCTGAGTTGTCACAAATGTGTAACAAGAGTTGAACAGATACTTCATGGTGTATTGTTTAAGCGATCAGACAGGAATTTGTGGTGAGCAAATGGTCGGCACTAAAACTCTAGGAGGAGGCTCGAGATCAAATGCTTTTAGAAGATGCATCTGGCTTGTCTAAGCAGTTCACTGATACGCTTCTACAAGGCTGAAAGGCACGCGGGCGCTGGAGTGCGGCACCACTTTAGCGGCTAGTACGAATGAAGGGAGCCAAAATACAGGGGCTAAGCGCTGCGACGGTGAGTTACCAACAGCGGATTAGTTCAGCTTTAGTGTGTTAGAACAGGATGCGCTCTCGCTGATATAGCCTCACTGCCAAAGTCAGCAGTAGCGCTGCGCCGATCAACGTGCCAGCGACGGATAAACCTATGTGCAAGATTGGAATAGGCTCTTGCAGAACTATCTTCTCAAGTAGTTGGTATTGAGACAGCATGGGTAGCATCATTGTTAGGGCTGCTGACTTGATGTTTATAAACTGCAATACAAAAAATGGTGCCATTGGAATCACCATTAACAACCCTAAATAGGTTTGAGCCTCTTTAGTGCTTCTGGTAAAAGCGGCCACAGTGATTAATAGCGCCGAAACGAAAAACACTAGCGGACTCACCATAAGAAAGGCTCGCGCTACAGTGCTGCCATTGAAATTAATATGAGCCCCGAGCAATTCCACCGGAATGAACGGAAATAAAAGCAATATGCTTAGTGCTGTTAGGATCGCTGAGAGAAAAACGAAACACCAGGTAGCGCCATATTTTCCGAGAACCAACTTGCTACGAGACAGTGGCAGGGTAAGCAATGGTTCGAGCGAGGCCCGCTCCCGCTCTCCAGCGGTAGTATCGATCGCCAGGTAAAAACCGCCCAACACCATAGAGACAATAAATAGGAACGGCAGCAAGGAGCCAATCAACTGACCGCGAGCGCCATCCGTGGATAGGTCGTTTTCGATAATATCTATACTGCTAAATACTGAAGGATCGATGCCTCGATGTTGCATTCTTAAGCTATCGATCATGCGCTTGTAGCCCCGCAGAACCGATACAATTTTTAGTGCCGCCTTGGAGGAAGCCTTATCACTTTCGTTGGCGTGAACGGTTAGGGGGGCCGGTGTACCTGCGCGAAGCCCTTTCGCATAGTCATCGGTGATTTCGAGCACCACCGGAAGATCTCCGGTGCGAATAAGATCTCTATAGTTCTCCGGTGCAGGTGTGGCGTCTATATTATTATTTGCCAGAAAGCGAATAAGGTTTGGCGCAGCGTCGATGTTGTCTACCGATAGAGTGGTAACTTCATCAAAATCAATTTGAAATTGGTTCAAACTCAGCACCAGTGAGCCACCGATCAATACCGGTAGCAACACAGGGCCAAACAACAGCGCATATAGCAGGGTTTGTCGGTCCCGTAAGTTGTCGACAATCTCTTTTATGATGATAACCAGTAAATTCACACGGTTTCACCGATAGCGCTCACAAACGCATCTTCAAGATTGTTTTGTCCAGTGGCCGAGAGTATGCCGGTTAGCGAGTCCGCGGTTACAATCTGGCCTTCCGCAATAATCACAATATGATCGCACAAGGCTGCCACTTCTTGCATGATGTGGCTTGAAAACAGAATACAATGCCCATCGGTGGCAAGGCTTCTTAGTATCTCTCTTAAGCCTCGAGTAGCCATAACATCCAGTCCATTCGTTGGTTCGTCCAGCATGATCGTTCGTGGTCGATGCGCCAGTGCACGGGCTAGCGCAACCTTGGTTTTTTGGCCTTGTGAAAACCCGGCTGACCGTCGATCGATAAAGCCAGACATGTCCAGTTGTTCCACCAACTCAGTCACTCGGCTAGAGCTATCGTTTTTGCTCATTCCACACAGTCGTGCGTAGTACAGAATATTTTCCCGCGCAGTTAACCGCGGGTAGATGCCCGAATTGTGGGGCATAAAGCCAAGATGTTGTTTTGCCGACAATGGGTTGGTTACGACGTCAAAGTCATCAATACTTGCCGTTCCGGAATCCGGTGGTAGTAGGGTTGCAAGCATGCGCAACGTGGTCGATTTACCCGCACCGTTTTGGCCGAGCAATCCGGTAATTTGGTTGTTGTCCGCAGTAAAGCTCACCGATTGAACAGCTTGAACCGTTTTTTTGCTGTTGCGAGACTTACTGCGAAATGCTTTGCTCAGGCTCTCGGCGACGATCACGGTCGTGGTCCGTTTGCATCAATAAAGAACGCCGGTGCGGATAACCGATCGAGGCATTGCGTATTAATTTGCGCGACATCGGCAGTTTCCAAGAACAACGCCATCAATTTTGGAATACAGCCCAATGGTAGTTGCATATGACCTTGATGGTTATTGATGATGTGCAGCTGATTTGTCAATGACTCTGCCACCTGTTCACCATAGATGGCGGGTGTAATAGGATCAGCAGCACCGGATAAAATAAGTGTCGGTGTATCAGCGACCAACGGTTGTTTAAAATCTTCGTCCATAACCCCCAAGGGCCAGGGCTCACAGTTAGCTTCCAGAGACTCAATCAGTTCATCGCCTAGGTAGCTATCCCTAGCGGCCAGTCTTTGACTCTCAGATACCCCGCTAGGTAAATCCTCTGTGCAAATAATCGCATTGTGCAAACCGGTCGCGATAGTGGAGCCTAAGGATTGGGTTTGCATGACGGCTTGACGAGCTAATGGTGCGTAATTGCCGTTCTCGTAAGCATCGAACAGCATTGACGGCAATATCGCCACACCATAAGACGAGTACGTCATCAACCGAAGTGTGATCGCAAGATGTTTGTTGGTCAGCTCAAGGTTTTGAATCGTTCCTGTGCTGACGTCTTCGTAGTCAACAGACACTGGCTCGGTCTGCAGATCGGTGAGGAGTTCTTCAGTACGCATTTTTAGATCAGGAAAGGCCTCTGCACAATCGAGTGTTTCTGAACAATAATCGTAGAGTTTGTCGAGTGCCTGTTGCGCATGGATGGCTATGTCTGCACTTAAGGACACCTGGGGCGGAACCACTGCATCGAGTACCACACTTCTAACTGCATCAGGGTAGCGTCGCATGTAGTGAAGAGCGACTCGTGTGCCGTAAGAGACCCCATACAGATTCCATTGATCGATATTTAGCAATTCACGAACAGTCTCCAGATCTTTCACCGCAATGCTGGTGGTGAAATAGCGTGTGTCGATGGTTTGCGCATCGAGACAGTTTTGCGAAAGTTTTCTGACCACTTCAGGGTCAAATTCAAGTTGCTCACTGGGTGCCGATGTTTCGCAATCCAGGCGATTGGAGTTACCCGTTCCACGTTGGTCGATAAGTATTAAATCCCGTTGCTCATTGACATCGGCAAACGCGTGCATCAGTGCCGGGAAGGAACTAGATGCCGCTTGGCCGGGGCCTCCAGCAAGTAAAACCAGAGGGTTCGCATGAGCACTCGTTTGGCGAGCCGGTATTTTGGATACAAACAGTTCCAGGGTGCGAGAATCACCGGGCTGATAACTCAATGGCACAGTGGCCGTTGCGCATTGTGCCGGTAGGGCAGCAGTGTCGCCACCGATGGTGCAGGCGGTGAACTTCTCTAGAGTTGGGTTTTCCGCATGAGCGATTTGACTGATCAGAATGGACAGCAAAAACAGCGTGGGCACACGCAAACGTTGCTGGCATTTGGGCATCCAGAAGGTGACGTTTTTTACGGTGTTAGGCAGTGGCAAAAGAAAAGGCCAGCGTGGTGAAGATTCTCGCTATATTGATAGCAATCAGCGCGCCAGAATTTAGAAATATATTGCCGGAATAAACCTGCTGGCTACAGCTCCTCAAGCACCTCTTCTAGCTGCCGGGTGGCACTACCAACCCAGTTGTCTCGCTCGATTCTGCCCGGAAAAATCTGCAGCGCATCAGCAATTTTCTCTATGTCATGGCGTTTGAGATCTGCTAGCTGCGAATAACTGGTGATACCGAGTTTGTTCAACGCTTTTTCGGTAACTGGGCCGATACCAAAAATCTGTTGGAGATCATCGTGCTGATCGACAGAATCAAATAACTGCTCAAGCGGTTCTGGATCGACCAGGTTACTGCGTTTGGCTACTGCTGCTTCGGTACCAGCCTTTCCACGTGAGTTTTTCTGGCTTCTCTTAGGTTTTGCAGGAGATTTCTTGGCTGCCGTTTTTTTCTTTGTTGCAGCGGTCTTTTTCTTCGAGGAGGTTTGTTTGCGGCCGGACGGCTTTTTGGTTTGCAACATGCGGTCGCTGGCATCGTCCAAATACTCTACTTCATCCTCATCGACAGACTCAGCGCCGTCCTCGTACTCGGCATCCTCGTCCTCAAAATCATCCTCATCGCCTTCGTACTCTGCCTCCGCATCGTACTCGTCGTCCTCAAAGTCGCCTTCATCATCATCATACTCGGCTTCTTCATCGTACTCTGAGTCTGCGTCATCCTCATCCTCATCTTCGTAGACGTACTCATACTCATCGTCGTCTAAGGCGTCTGCGTCATCCGCAACGTCTTCATCAAGCTCGTCGTCTTCGTCTTCTGAATCTGGATCATCTTCCAGGTCGGATTCGAAGGCCTCAGAATCTTCCGCGGTAACCTGTAGATCATCGTTGGGATCATCATCATTGACGAGCGTGGATTCGTGCTCGCCATCCAAATCCAAGGAGGTTTGATCACCAGCTTCTTCTTCCAGATCCGCCAAGGCCACTGTTGAAGCTGCTGCGAGTGGTTTCGTCAAGTCGGTATCGTCATCGTCTACCGAAGCGGCGCTCATTTGCTGAGCACGCCGACGGGTTTTCTCAAGCCCAGCTTGAAGCTGGTTTAAAGCTTGTTCCCGATGGCCAATATTTTTAAGCTTACCCTTTAAGGAATCATTTTCGGCCGTTAGCTCACGCAGTTGTGCTTCGTGCTTCTGCATCAGTTGTCTTACCAGCAGCTGGCTTTTTTCCAGATTTTGATTCAGCGCTGGAAGTTGTTTGGTTTCTTGTTTTAGTGAATCTATCTCTGATTGAGAGTGTCGCTTCAGCTCGTCGTAGTCATCAGTGAGCATGGCAACATCAGACTGAGCTTGCTTGACTTGTTTCTGTTGACGCAGCGCCAATTGTCGATACTGGTCGACTTGGCCCGAGTACCTCGAGCGATGCAGTAACCATCCGATACAGGCCCCAACGAGAGCAGCGAGCACCAAACTGATGGCCATTTGTGACAAAAGAAAAATCACGAAATTCCCCTATAGCTTTGTCGCGCTAGTCGACATAGCGAATCTCAATACGGCGGTTTTTTGCACGACCCGCTTCGGTGTTGTTATCTGCAATGGGTTTGGACGCACCATAACCGGTGGCTAACACTTGATCTGGGTTGACACCTTGTGCAGTTAGAAACTGGGCAACAGATCCTGCGCGACGCCGGCTGATACGCAAATTTACTTCAGGTCGACCGGTATTGTCCGTATGTCCGGCAACACGAATTCGAAAATCTGGATTCTCTTTCAATGCGCTGGCCAAGTTCAAAAGAACCTGCTCACTGGAAGTTGTGAGTGACGCACTGTTCGGTTCGAACGCCACACCGGAGGTGTCCATGGAAGCGATAGTTTGTTGAAATTCGAGTTTTCTCTGCCGCGCTTCAGCGGCAGGATCTGACACTGTCAGAAGGTCGTTAACAGTTCTGACTCCAGGAATGGAGGCCAGTTTGAGGATGTAGTCGGCTCGATTAGCGGTGGGCTCTATGGTTCCAGAGACAGTGATGTCTCGGCCAGATACGGCCACTAAAGCCCCAGGAATCGGTGGAATGGAAGCGGCTCGATTTTCCATAGCATTGGGTATGGATGCGGCTGTGTTGGCCACAGTAAATAGCAAAGTTGCAAAGGCAACAAGGCCTATCACCCAAGGCCATATTCCGGGCGATTCATCATCGGGCAGATCGATCTGCAAGGCGTGTTCCCGCATGCGCGGAATGATAACACTATGACGTGCTTTGCAAAAAGGTAAGAGAGTAATTTTGCCGATAAAAATTATAGGGCGGTGAAGTGTTCGAAAATAGCACTGCTGGTTTAAAAGCGTCGCAAGGTAATGGGGTGTTTACTCATACACCCGAGTTGGTGTGAGAATCGGTTATTTTGGATGATTTTTTTACAGATCGCGTCAAGGAGGCGGCGTTTAGTGGCGAAGGTTTCATCACTCTAGAGGACAATCGAGCTTCGTTGCTGGATCTCAATTGGGCCAACCGTTGAGAGTCGCGGTTTGAGACTCGAGTGGCTACCTGGCGTCGAGTGTCTGGCGCTTGTTGATCCACTACACTGACCGGAACTGAGTCGCCATGGCCATACGATTTAGGTTCCGGGGCTTCGATGGTTTGCGTCGCTCTAACCGATTGTTTCAGTAACTGCAAATGCCTGGTTGCTTTTTGCGCAACTTCGGTGGATTTCCGCGCCCGTTGAACGGCTTCTGCTGTTTCCATTTTTAATCGGGCTTGGCTAATGTAGTGTGCCCTTTCTTGGGTTGTCAGTGATTCAGACAATTTGGCGTTGGCTTCTTTGGATTCTCGCAGCTGTTGCATCAGCAGTTTGACCATGCTTTGCTGGCGTTGGGCATTCTCCACTAAGCGATGAGCTTTCTTTAACTTGGTGCTACCTTCCAGGGCCGCTACCGTTTTTGTATTTAATTCGCGTTGGAGTAGCCTGCGCTTTTTCAGCGCTCTTGCAGAACCCAACAGGTAACCTAACAAGAGTCCGATCAGTAACAGGGCTACCAATGGAAATAGGCTTTGAATTGAGGGCAGATCCATGGGGTTATACCGCGTTAGAATTCTAGTGGCCAACTTGTGTCCAAACACTATACCGAAAGAGTGGTAAACAGATTACAAAGAGTGTTAAAAAACGGACCATATTCACAAGTGAGCGCTGGTTAGCATAACTGCTTAAAAACCGATATCTCTATTCGTTCACAATTGTTAATACTCAACATTGGATATCAATACAACGAGTTAGCGAAAAACTTTGACGTAGTTCTGAGAAAATTCACGACTTGTTGAAACTTAAAGATGGGGTCAATGTTAGATACTTTGTTCGTACCGAGGAAGCCATTTTAATGAGTGAGTCTGAGTCACTTCTGTCCATTGATGAGAACCGTGTGGTCTCCCTGCATTATCAATTGAGCAATGGTTTTGGTGAGATTATTGACAGTTCATTGGGTGGGTTGCCATTGGTTTATATGCATAACACCAATGCCTTGCTGCCCAGTCTGGAGCGAGAACTAACCGGAGCTTATAAAGGCGACAACCTGGATATCGTTATCTATCCAGAAGACGGGTATGGCTACGCGAATGAAGAACTGATTCAAGAGCTCGACAAAGACGCGTTCGGGCACATCGGCGAATTAAAACAGGGAATGCGTATACGAGCTAAGAGTAGCGATGCAGACTCTCAGTTGCTAACGGTCAAAGAAATATTGGAGGATACAGTCATCGTAGATGCTAATCATCCATTGGCAGGACAGGTACTGCACTTCAATATTTCAGTGGTAGCAGTGAGGGAGCCGAGTGAGAAAGAACAAGAAGAGGGTTTAGCCATTAGTTCCAATACTCCCTCATCTTCGCCGATTCGGTCGTAGGCTTATGAGGCCTTTTTGTAGCGATCGGTTTTTTCAAAGTCGAGTAATTCAGTGAGTTCTTCCAGGGGTGTCGGTTTGCACAACCCAAACCCCTGAGCATAGTCGACACCCATTTGTCGAAGATGTTCTAAGGTTTCATCATCTTCAACAAATTCTGCAATGGTTCTAGCGCCGACGGTATGGCCTATTTCGTTAATCGCCCGAACCATCTCAAGATCGACTGAGTCTTGCGCAAGATTTTTCACCAATGATCCATCGATTTTCAAGTAGTCAATCGGCAATTGTTTTAAATAGGCAAACGTTGAGAAGCCCGAGCCAAAATCATCGAGTGCAAACTGAGATCCCAGCTCGCGGATGTGGTCTACAAACACCCGAGCTTTGTTCAAGTTATCTACAGCAGCTGTCTCTGTGATTTCAAAAGCTAGGCTCCTAGGGTCGACATCGCCGCGAGTCAGGCGATCAACCACGAATGCCTTGAACTCCTCATCGATAAAGGATAGCCCGGATAGATTAATCAACAAACGCGGTAATTCATACTGGTCCTGGTGAGCGACGATCCAGTCCATAACGTTGGCGACCACCCAGCGGTCTATCTCTGACATTAGGTTGTACTTTTCTGCCACTGGAATGAATTCAGCCGGCGAATAGAGCTCTCCGTTGTCGCTGCGAATACGCAGCAGGATTTCGCAGTGTTCCCTACGCACGCCAGTTTGTTCAATGCGATATACGGGCTGGAAGAACAGGGTGAGTTGATTTTCTTCTAATGCTTTTCTGATGTGCTGAATGCCGGCTATATCGTTTCGGTATTTAACAACCTCCGAGTCTCCTTCAGAGGATACGTGTACGCGATTCCGCCCGGTAGTTTTCGCAACATAACAGGCTGAATCAACATCCTGGAGCAGGCTTTCCACGCTGGTGACATCACCACTGATCGGAACCACTCCGATACATAGGCTGACTTTGAAGATATGTTCGTCGTAGTGAAAGGTGTAGTCTTGAATAAGTTGGCGCAGATCTTCTGCGAGCTGAACTACGTGATTGAAATTCTCAGCTTCTGCAATAATTGCAAATTCATCACCGCCCAAGCGAGCAAACAAATCGCTTTTTCGCAAACGAGAGCTAATAAGTTTGGTGATCTCTTGCAAAAGCAAGTCGCCAGCGTGGTGACCACAGGTGTCATTGACGATTTTAAATCGGTCCAGATCTAAATACATCATCCCGTATCGAGTGCGACTTCGCCCCGCAAGTACAATGGTGTGGGCCAGGTTCTCTTCAAACGAGCGTCTATTGTGTAAACCCGTCAGATCGTCAAATGTCGCGAGATGCGCTATTCTCTTGTTCGCTCTAGATACTCGTGTGATCACCAAT
>JAHQVR010000139.1 GCA_019634245.1 Gammaproteobacteria bacterium | reverse complement strand
GGACTGGTTCAGGAAGTGGTGGATGAGGATACGCTTACTGCGCGCGTCAACGAATTGGCCGACCATATTGCCGCCAATGCACCGCTAACGATTGCTGCTATGAAGTTCATCTCCACGCAGGTTATGCATCGTGATCCCACCACACGTGATTATTCTCGCTGTGATGAGATGGTAGCCGAGTGTTTTGCCTCGGAAGATTACATTGAAGGACGTAAGGCTTTTATGGAAAAACGTAAACCCGAATTTAAAGGTCGATAGTTTTTATAGTGAGTGCGTGGGAGCCTGTCAGGTGACAACGCCACCGTTTACCTGCATCATCTGACCATTGACGAAACTGGCATGATCGCTCACGAGATAAGCAACCATGCTTGCAATGTCGTTCGGTTCGCCGAGTCTTGACGCTGGATTTTGTTGTGCAAGGCTGTCGAGATTTTTAGTCAGGCCCGGGTTCTCAACTTCACCCACTATAGTGCCTGGGGAGATAATATTCGCAGTTATGCCGAACTTGCCATAGTCTTTTGCGATGGATTTAGTCAGACCCCAGGCCGCGTGTTTGGACACGCTGACTGCTGACTTTCCCACATAGCCCTGTTGCGCATTCATCCCGGTAAAATTAATTATTCGGCCCCACCCGTTGTCTATCATTCCGGGAAGGCAGATGCGGGACAGCCACCAGGCCGCATAGAAATTCACATCCATGATGCGTAGAAAATCCTCTTCATTGCCATTAACTAAATCAAAGCTGGGTCGAACGGCGGCGTTGTTCACCAGAACATCAATACAGCCAAATTTTTTGATACCCATTTCCGCAACAATCTGAGCATCGTGTCGTTTGCCCACATCTCCCATGGCGATCAACGCTTTACTACCCAGCGCCTCAACTTTTTGGGCGACCGATTCGCAAGCGGTTCGATCGGAGGAGCCGTTTAGAATGACATTGTAATCGCGTACAGCTAATTCAATGGCGATGGCGCGGCCGATGTTGCGACCCGATCCCGTAATGAGAGCAGTTTTGCGCAGTTGTTTTGAGATTGTTGGCATGGTTAGATTCTGTTTGCAAGTACGTTCATGAATGAGAGACTCATTGCAGGCATAGTACAAGCGTGCGCCTTAAATAATGTGTGCTTCACGCATTCTATTGAACTCCTCTGTCTTGACTCCTAGTTCAGTTAGTATGTCTTCAGTATCGTTCCCTCTCTCAGGTGGGGCGACTTTTATACTGCTTGGCGTCCTGTCCAGAACCACCGGTTGATTAATGAGCGATATATCCCCCATAACCGGTGAACTAACCGTGGACGTCATATTTAGGTGTTTTACTTGCGGATCGTCGAACGTTTTGTCGATGGTATAAATCGGTCCGCAGGGAACACCACCGGCACCAAAGGCAGCTATCCAATCTTCACTGGTTTTAGTTTTAGTGACCTGGGTAATCAGTTCGTTTAGTTGGTGGCGGTTCTCGGATCGGAGTTTGTTGCTGCTGTAGTCTGGATGCTCTTGCCATTCTTGTTTATCCAAAGATTCGCAAAAGCGTGCCCAGGTGGCTTCGCCGGCCACCGCGATGTTGATAAAACCATCCGCCGTTTCAAACACTCCTGTAGGAATACTGGTGGGGTGATTATTCCCTGCTTGCACGGGTATTTCGCCGTTGACAGTCCAGCGAGCGGCTTGAAAGTCCAGCATGGCGATCATGGCCTGAAGCAGAGAGGTGTGCAGCCACTGTCCCTTTCCTGAGCGTTCTCGCTCATACAACGCCAGTAGTATCCCTTGGGCGCAAAAGTGTCCAGCGCACAAATCAGCGATCGGTATACCGACTCGCATTGGGCCCTCACCGGGCGCACCAGTGATCGACATGAGCCCACCCATTCCCTGGGCAACCTGATCGAAGCCAGGACGTTTCGCATAAGGGCCAGTTTGCCCAAAACCAGAGATGCTGGCGTAGATAAGCCGGTCGTTGGTTTTGGACAGCGCCTCGTAGTCAATGCCCAACCGCTGCTTCACGTCAGGGCGAAAATTTTCAACAATGACATCAGCGGTATCCGCTAGCTTACGAAACAGCGCTAAGCCTTCCTCTGATTTTAGGTTTAACGTCAAGCTGCGTTTGTTGCGCTGCAGATTCTGAAAGTCTGCTGTGTGCCGAGCGGCACCTAGGCTTCCATCGGGTTCTAAGGCTTCCGGCTGTTCAATTCGAATGACATCGGCGCCCCAATCGGCGAGTTGTCGCACCGCTGTGGGGCCTGATCGAACGCGGGTCATATCCAATACACGTACGTTCTCGAGCACAGAAGCAGCGGGCTCATAGGGCATGGTTTTTTCCTCTCATTTTTAATTGAACTGGGTCAATCGATATTGAATCGACAATCAGCGACTCCGGCATCTCTACTCGGGTGCCTTTAAGTGTTTGAAATTCTTGTTTATTAGAGTCTATCAAGCATGCCGTCAATAAGGTAGGGCTGGTTGAATTCTCACGGATTATGTCGGACGGAGCTGGGTTGTATCGATCATCTCGATGTGTGGCTAGTGCCACACAAGAGTATGGAATTACTGCCGGCTTAGTTAAGTACTGATGCGTCGAGAATGTGGCTTTTTGAGAAGCTGTTACCCATCAGACTTCTTAGCTTGATAACAACGCTCGAATTTAGTGCGAGTCGATGGAGTGCGATGTCTTGTCGCAAACCGTGACTCCAAGTTGTGCATCGCTTTTGCGTAACAGTTTTTGCATAACCCTGATGATTATTAAACGCAATGCGAACTTTTTTTACTTTGTTAGCCTGCAACGCATGTTTTGGTTGGATACGCGAAGTAGGGATTTCAGTTGGCAACATTGACAGAGTCGCAAATAAGTTTGGTTGCTTCCGTTGGTGCACCGACCAGCTCGTCGAAAAGGCAAACATTAGCTAGTCCGGTGGTCGTTGTGGGTAACGGCCCGGTTGGAATGCGGGCGGTCGAAGAAATTCTCAAACGAGATCGATCGGTGCCTGTGATTGTTTATGGTGAGGAAGATCACAAACCCTATGACCGCGTTAAATTATCTTCCTGGTTAATTGGGGATGTTAATAGAGAGAGCATAGAGAGTCGTTACCGACGCCCATTCGGTTCTGTGTTAGAAGAGCGCTACGGTCTTCGCGTTACATCGATTGATAGACAAAACAAAGTTGTCATCGATGCTGAAGGAACACGAACTCAATACGAAAAACTGATACTTGCCACAGGGTCCAGTGCTCACATTCCAGATATTGAAGGCATTTGTCTGGACGGTGTGTTCAAACTTCGCAATATTGATGATGCCACCCAGTTGTTTGCACGTCAGTTTCGTTCAAGACACACCGTCGTTATCGGTGGTGGCTTATTGGGTCTTGAGTCTGCTCGAGGCATGCAGAAGTACAACACCAAAGTCACCGTAATCGAGAACTCCAATCGTTTGATGTTTAATCAGCTCGATGATACTGGTGCCGAAATCATTCGAGAATCGCTTGAAGAATTGGGTTTTGAAGCACTGGTTGGCAGTGGAGTTAAACGGATTGTAGGAGATGAGCGTGTCACGGGTGTGCAATTGACATCTGACGCCATTGTCGATTGTGACACTGTGATAATTGCCACTGGGATTCGGCCAAATATTGAGCTTGCTAAACAAGCTGGGCTCTATTTTGGTCGTGGCATAACGGTAGACAACCAGCTGCGGACATCCGACCCCTCTATCTACGCCATAGGTGAATGTGCAGAGCACCAAGGGCAAATCTATGGCCTAGTTGCGCCTGGTTTTGAGCATGCTTCAACGGCGGCCAATCATATTGTCGGTGATCCAGGTGAGTATTTTGGCTCTATCTCTGCTGCGAGACTAAAAGTGGTCGGGATGAATGTGTTTAGTGTTTCTCCTCCACCAGATCAGCCTAAACCGTTGAATGAACAATTCATTACCTACCGTGATGAAGGCCAAGGCATTTATCGAAAAATTCAACTGGATCGTGATCGAGTTATCGGTGCCATTGGCATTGGAGAATGGGATCAGAGTTTGAGGGTTCAAAGTGCGATCAGCGATTCTGTACGGCTTAAACCATGGCACAAATATAGATTTCGCCGTACAGGGGATTTATGGTCTAAGCAATCTGCAAATGAAATAACTGCCTGGCCTGCAACAGCTGTGATTTGTCAGTGCAACAACATCTCGAAAGCTGATATCGAACAGACCGTTGCTGCAGGTAGCAAAACTATTGATGCCATTGGCCAGAGCTGTGGGGCAGGGATGGTCTGTGGCTCATGTAAACCACAACTGGCTGCGCTGTTGGGTAACCCAGGAACGCATTTGATCGGTGGTTATAGGAAGCTATTGGCATTTGCCGTTGTTGCATTAGTGATGTCTCTTACCCTTTTATTTGCGCAGCCCGTAGCGTATGTCTCATCTGTGCAGAAGCCTGAGCTATTTGGGCTGGCGATGAGCTGGCACTGGGATAGTTTGTGGCGAGATAGCCTTCTTAAACAAATCAGTGGTTTTACTATTTTAGGGGCAGTGGCCATAGGGCTTTTTCTGTCGCCTAGAAAACGTCTGAAAGGCCTTAATTCTTTCGGTGGGTTTGATGGTTGGCGGGTGGCCCATCTGGTGTTCAGCGTTATAGCGCTGTGTTCATTACTGGTCCATACCGGTTTTCGATTGGGTTACGGATTGAACTTTGCGCTGATGATGTGTTTTGTTGGGTTAATTGTTGTGGGTATAGCCACCACCTTAGCCATGACGATCGGCGCGCGCAAAGCGCCGGCGTTGGCCGTTGCAGTAAAGCAAGTGTCACTGCGTCTTCACATTTACTTATTTTGGCCTATACCGCTGTTGCTCGGGTGGCACATTTTGAAAGGGTATTGGTATTGAAATGCTGTCGATCAATACGACCAATAGAGTCAAAGCGCTCTGGTTGGTTTGGGGCGTAGCAACCATGGCGGGTGTTGGTGTTTTTTCACATATTATGCTTAAAGCAGAAGACAAATCAGTTTTCATGCCGGGTCCTTTGAGTGATGGGCATCATCAATTGGCAGATTCGTGTGATTCGTGCCATACAGATAGTTTTGGTGGCGGGCCTGTGGTTTTGGCCTCCTGCATTGATTGCCATGGCGATGAGCGCCAAAAACCCTTTGACTCCCATCCGAAGGCCAAATTTAACGATCCCCGTAACGCAGATTTGCTCGCGACTATCGATGCCACGAACTGTATAACCTGCCATACCGAACACAAACCAGAATTCACTTTAGCCAATGGGCTTACGCGGCCTAAAGATCTGTGTTTTCACTGTCATGAGGAAATAGCGGAAGAGCGACCCTCTCATGAAGGCATGGGCTTTGAGACCTGTGCTAGCTCTGGTTGTCACAACTTCCACGACAACCGAGCGTTATACACCGAGTTTCTAATCAAGCATGCAGAAGCAACCGCCTATCTGGATAGTCCTTTGGTTCCAGAAAAAGATTTTGTGTCCAGTATTGAATTGTTGCTGGCTTATCCCCGGGATGACTATCCTACAGAAGCTGTACAACAGACGCTGATAGATGCTCCTAGTGAGTACACGAAAGATGAGTCTATTGTGCAAGATTGGAGTGTATCGGGACACGCTCTGCAGGGTGTTAATTGCTCTGCTTGTCACAGTGACACTCTGTTGGCTAATGCGGATTCCCAAGAAACCAACGAAGAGGGTGACGATTGGATTGCCTCCCCGTCGATGGATTCCTGCGCCGGTTGTCACAACATGGAGGTGGATCTGTTCGTAAAAGGCAAGCATGGGATGAGACTTGGTGAAGGTCTTGATCCGATGTCGCCTTCCATGGCTCGTCTACCGATGCATTCGGATGCAGAACATAGTGAGCTGACCTGTAATAGCTGCCATGCCGCACACACCTACGATGTGGTGACAGCCTCGGTGGAATCCTGCCTTGGCTGCCATTCGGATCAACACTCAATCGCTTACAAAGAATCTTCTCACTTCGCACTTTGGTTGGCTGAAGTGGCCGGTGATGCTGAAGCAGGTAGTGGGGTGTCTTGTGCCACCTGTCATATGCCAAGAACCAATATGGATGTTGACGACTACAACGCACGCATCGTAGTCAATCACAATCAAAGCGCGACACTTTCTCCAAACAGCAAAATGATTAGACCTGCCTGTATGGAATGCCATGGGCTTGAATTCTCAATCAATGCTCTGGCTGACCGTACTTTGATCGAGAACAACTTTAAAGGGCAACCAACCATGGAAATCCAAAGTGTGAATCTGGCTCGTGAACTTCAAAAAGCCCATGAAGCGAGGAAAGCTAAGCAATGAAATACATCTTTAGAGCTTCTACGGCTTTGATGAACAGCAGGTATACGAACAACCAAACCGAATGTGTAAACAGAACCATTGAGTGAATCAGGAGAAATCTTATGCGTAGTACAAAGAAAAAAATAGTTGGGGCTGCAATTCTGGCGGTGGCGAGTGGAGCGGCTTCTGTGGTGGCGAGTGATGTTGCGGATCAGCCTTTAATTTCGCCACGTTCAATGGCCGATGCGTTGCATATGGTGATGGATTCGGATAGAGCTGTCTACACCCGTCGTATCGTGAATAGGCTAGCGGCCAAAGAGAAAGTAATTACCGCCTCGGAACATTTCGAGGATGAAAAAGCGTTAGTTCTTCCTGCTCAAATGTTTCGATTTGGAGCAGAAATGGTGGCTGAACGCGCTGAAGCTAATCCAGATGTGAACTTCAGCTATTCATTGCAATCGTTGTGGCCGATCAACAAACAGAATGCGCCTAAAACAGAGGCTGAGAAAACGGGCTTACAGTTTGTGGTCGATAACAAAGGAGAAAACTACTACACCACTGAGGAGTTGGGTGGTCAGAAGTATTTCACCGCTGTCTATGCAGACACCGCAGTAGCTCCAGTGTGCGCTAGCTGTCATAACGACCATATAGACACCCCGAGAAGCGACTTTAAAATCGGAGACGTAATGGGTGGTGTGGTTATCCGAATACCCGTGGATGGCTAGTGGGCGTGTTGTTCATTCGGAAACTATTGGCTGTAGGATTTTTGGGCCTGACAGTGTCAGGCCCATCATCAGCGAAAGAAGAACAGTTTGTAACGCTTGGTGTGCAGTTTGAGGCTGGGCGACAGATATGGTTGGGCACGTGCGCCAGTTGTCACGGCTATGGCATTGCAGGTGCGCCCATTCCGATGCAGCCCAAAGCATGGGCTGATCGAGTGAGCAAACCTTCCGCCGAACTATACGACCACGCAATTAACGGATTTTTTGGTCCTGGGGATACCTACATGCCTCCCAGAGGTGGTAACGAGAATCTCAGTGACAACGAAATACAACAGGCAGTTGACTACATGGTGGCGCTCGCCATTTTCTATATTCAAAAAGAGGAAAAAATGCAATGACTCCCGAGCAAAAGCAAATTGTTAAAGACACATGGGCTGCAGTTGTACCTATCCAAGAGCAAGCAGCAGAATTGTTCTACGGTCGCTTATTTAGCGAATATCCCGAAGTGAAACCCATGTTCAAAGGAGATATGCAGGAACAGGGTGAGAAACTCATGAAGATGATCGATCAGGCCGTTGGTTCACTGGACAATTTAGAGCCATTGATTGAACCACTCAAAGCGGCTGGAAAAGCTCACAAAGACTATGGCGTCGAAAAAGCGGATTATTCAAAAGTAGGTGCTTGTCTGCTTTGGACCTTAGAGCAAGGTCTGGGCGAAGCCTATAACCCTTCGGTACAAGATGCCTGGGGCGAAACCTACGGCACGCTGTCGTCGGTGATGATTGAAGGTGCTGAGTATGATGTGCCAGTGTTGACTAAGCCGGTGCAGAAGAAATCCTGGATAAAATCGATGTTTGCAAAGGCATAGGATACCTTGGGTTTTTAGTACTAGCTTCCACTGGGTTGTCTTTAGATTTCTGAATTAGTGTGGACTCCCGAGGCAACTATAAATCTCGACACCTCCTAGTGGATTATCCAATTATCTATCGATAGACGTGCACCGCAATTCAGCTGCATTGCCCGATTTAAGTGCGTGTTGGTCTTAAATTGCGTATAGATGGTGCAGTACATCGTTCTCCTGAGGTGGCAAATTCTTACCTGTCACTCAGGAGCAGTCCCTTTTGCACGAATTTAGGTTTTTCGAAATATGGCGCGAACCTGAATACGTCGAGCGATTGCTTACTGGAGTGTTCACCAGTTTTTGGTTGACCGTTCTGAGCAGTATGCTTGGGTTTATGGTCGCCCTGGGGTTGGCTGTTTCCCGGCGTAGTCAAAACAAAGCACTGTCCTTTCCAGCTGCGACCTACGTTGAGGTGGTTCGGAATACTCCTCTTATCGTGCAATTGTTTTTTGTGGCGTTTGGCTTGCCGATGCTGTTGAACTATCGATGGCCATTCGAGTTGTCCGCGCTGCTCGCCTTGTCGCTAAATTTCTCCGCCTATTATTCCGAAATAATCCGTGCTGGTTTGGATAATTTGGACATCGGTCAAAAAGAATCTGCCACTGCGCTGGGGCTGTCGAAGGTCCAAGGCTTTGTGTTGGTCGTGTTACCTCAATCGCTAAGCCAGGTGTATCCATCTTTGGTGAGTCAGTTTATTTTTCTATTTTTAACTACCGGCATCATCTCTGAAATTGGCATAGAGGAATTAACCTGGAGTGGGCGGTTTATTGCCGATCGTACCTTTCGGGATTTTGAAGTGTATCTCGTGTTAACTGCCTGTTACGTGTTGCTAGCCATGCTGTTTCGGTTCTTTTTTGTTTTTTTTGGCAATCGATTGTTTCCCTGGAAGAAGTTTGAGGAGCAAACCTCTTAATGAAGGAGCTTCTGCAATCTATCTTTGGCGAGTTTCATGGCAATGTCGTGTATGTGCTGCTTGATGCCACACAGTGGACTATCTACTTATCGCTTGTCGCGTTTATTGGTGGTGGGCTTATTGGGGCCATTATTACTTCACTGCGAGTGCTTCCGTATCGTGTAAGCCGTTGGTTCGCCGCTTGCTACATCTGGATCTTTCAATCGGTGCCACTGTTGATGCTGTTGTTCCTGACGGGGCTGGGAATTCCGGTATTTTTTGAAATTGATGTTCCTCCTTGGCTAGCGGCTACTGTCTCGTTAACACTGTTTACTAGCGCCTATTTGGCTGAAGTCTGGCGCGGTGCTATTGCATCAGTCCCTCAAGGGCAATGGGAAGGCAGTTACTCATTGGGCTTGCCATTTTGGAGAACCTTTCAAAAAGTCATTGCGCCACAAGCGTTGAGGATCGCGATACCACCCACTGTTGGTTTCATGGTGCAAATTATAAAAGGCACCTCATTAGCGTACATCATTGATTTTAATGATCTGATGCGCTGGGGTAAGAAAATAGCAAATTCTCAATTAGACGGCGCAGAACCCTTTGTCATTTTTCCCATAGTTGCACTGATTTACTTCTGTCTCTGTTTCCCGCTTTCAATGTTGTCTCGACATCTTGAAAAAGCCATGCTCACTGAACGGGGTATGGACAATCTGAAACTCAATCAACCCACACTAGGAGCCTAGTTATGAGAATCTTAAGTAAGATAGCGTTCGTATTACCGTTGCTGTTCGCCGGTCCCGTGCTCGCGGATCAGCTCCAGGACATTTTGTCAGATGGAAAAATAACCATCGCTGTGCCTGAGAACTTTCCGCCTTTTGGTTCAGTCGGAAAGAGTCTGGAGCATGAAGGGTATGACGTCGATGTGGCCGCATTAATCGCTGAAGATCTCGGCGTTGAGCTAGAGATACTGCCGGTGACTTCAAAACAACGAATCCCTTTTCTAACGTCTGGAAAGGCTGATTTGGTGATCTCTTCGATGGGTGCTAACCCAGAGCGCGCAAAATCCATTTGGTTTTCATCCGCTTATGCACCCTTTTTCTCCGGTGCGTTTGCTTCCGCTGATAAGGCAATTGCGTCAGCTAGTGACCTTGAAGGAATGAAGGTGGGCCTAACAGGTGGCACTTTGGAAGACCTTGAGTTGACTAAAATGGTGAGTGATGAGGTTGAAATTATTCGCTTTGGAGACAATGCTGCGACGATATCGGCATTTGTGGCAGGTCAAGTCGACGTGTTAGTCACCGGTAATACCGTGGCGGCGAAAGTCGGAGAGGACAACCCAGATATGGATTTGAAAACTAAGTTCATCATCAAAGAATCACCAGCCTTCATTGGGGTTAAGCCCGGTGAGATGAATATGCTTCAATGGGTAAATGTGTTTATATTGCATAAAAAACTCGGTGGTCAGCTTAATGAACTGTCGGAGAAGTGGTTGGGCCAAGAGTTGCCTGCTCTACCTTCTTTGTAACGCAATTGCCGCGGATCTATTTGAATGAAAATTCCGAACATCTTAGTTGTTCATATCTGCTGAAGTAGGCAGACAATGGAAAATAAGATGTTCGGAGTTGATGAAAGATCACTGTGATGATGTAGCTACTGAGCCGTGTACAAGTCTCTTAATCTCGTTCCGCATCAGCCTCTGCCATGCGTTCATCGGTGTAGCGATTGCCCACGACAGTATCCTCGTTTATTAACGCGTTGAGTTTTTCAACGGTTTCATCCGATAAGCTCACAGCACCCGCGCCTGCGTTTTCTTTCATAAAATCTATGTGTTTCGTACCCGGAATGGGAACATCCTTTTTTCGATGCAGTAACCACGCAAGAGCCAACTGGGCCATTGAACAACCTTGTTGCTCCGCAATTTCTGCAAAGGGAACCAGCAACTGCTTATTTTGAGCATACGCTTCAGGTTCGAATCGAGGCCGGGCAATAGTGGTGCGTAAATCGCCTTCAACCAGCTGTGTAACATCAGCGGCTTTACCCGTTAAAAAAGCCCTACCGAGTGGGGAGAAGGGCACCATAGTAATACCCAATTCGTCGCAAACCTCCAGCACACCGCGTTCGGGAGTTCGGGACCACAATGAATATTCTGACTGCAGAGCGGCAATAGGATGCACTTTATGCGCTCGGCGTAAATTATCTGAGCAAACTTCCGATAAGCCGATTTCGCGAACCTTTCCCTGTTCGACTAGCTTTGCTAGCGCACCTGTACTCTCTTCAATGGGAATGTTTGGATCGACCCGATGTAGGTAGTACAGATCGATAACATCGGTACGCAACCGCTTCAAGCTGTTTTCACAACTTTGCATGATACCCGCAGGATCTCCATTAATACCTTCACGAGATAACCCACACTTTGTCGCCAACACATATTCGTTGCGTCGTCCTTCGAGCGACTTACCAATGAGTTCTTCATTGTGTCCAGATCCGTACACCTGAGCGGTATCCAGGAAGGTATAGCCCACATCCAACGCTGCGTTTAGTAGTTGAGCCGATTCATTGTCATCAGCCTTGCCATATCCCATGGACATGTTCATACAGCCTAAGCCAATTTCTGAAACGGACAATGAACCAATTGTGCGGGTTTTCATTTGGGTTCCTGTTGTGTTTGTGCCGACCGATCAGGGGTGGGTCAGAGAAAATCGATAGTAACAAAATCAGCAACCTGTGGGAGCGAGTGCTACCGACAAAGGTGTTTTTGTGCACTAAACCTGGTTCAGTCCACCTGAATCTCCCCAGGCCTCTAAAACACCCTGGTCTGACATCGATATCGTGATTCTGATACCGGGAAGAGGTGAGCAAAAGAGTGCAGGTGCCGATATGTTAGCAGAGGTGACGGCTCGACCGATCAACATGCTATTGCGGTGCCTACTGTTAGCCGCAAGATCTTTGTACAACGGCGTTATGTAGTTCGAATTAGTGGAGACAATCTGGTTCTCTTCACTGATCGAGAACCAGATTATGCCATCGGTGGGAAATTTGGTAGGTGATTGCCTAGATTATTAGGCAGTTTTCTTCAAGCTGCCACGAAATCACGAAAGAGCTGCATCTTGGAAAACGCTGCGCAACCGATGGAATATTCCTGAGACTTTAGTACGGCGGCGTCAGACATACGCAGTTTTTCTGTAGAAGACAAAGACATGAATTCGTCAAATACATCTAGTATATTTTGCTTGCTTCGTGTGTCTACTAGGAAGCTGTTGATGCCGTGTAATGCATACTCGTGCGCTCCGCCAAACACAGGAAGCATAGAGATACAGCCACAGGCCATAGCCTCGAGCCCTGTTCGGCCGAATGCCTGATAATCGGAAAGATCTAGAAATATAGTGGACTGTCTCATAAGTGCAGCGACCTGGGATCGCGACAGAACACCGTGATTCACATGTGGGAAATCACTGGGTAGTTGGGCGTAAAATATGTCTTGGTCTGAGCAACCAAATATGTTGATGCTAACATTATCACCATAACGTTCGCTAATTTCCTTGAGTATACTCATCGTGCGCTGCGGTGCCCGCCGAGGTGTACTGGGTCGAACCATGGCTGTAACGCGTATAGTGTGATCCGAACTACGCGAAGCAGGAAAGTAAATACTAGTGTCGAGGCTTGGAGAAACTTTTTTAACTTCTACATGATGATTGCGCGATACGATTTCCCGTATCCAGTCGGTTTTGGCAAATAGCAGAGAATTCTTAATTTCCGAGTAACTCGCAACGGCTGATGCGTAAAGCTCATCGTCCAGTTTGCAGAAAAGTGGTTCGTAGTCCTGGATGTAGTAGGCAACTCTAGGTTTACCTGTTTCCATACGCTCCAGAGAAGATTTTACGGTCGCAACCGATGTAAAGAGTGTGCACACTACAAGATCTACGTCCTGTATTAACGCATCAAGGTCTTCATCTTTATCGTACGAGACGATGCAATTTTTTACGTTTTCAAGGTCACTGTAGTTTGTTACAAAGGAGGTGACGTTTTTCTCATTGACCGCTATTTTCGCATCGACCCCAAACCGGATTAGATCATTCACCTCTTGGGCTACCGAATGAGCTCCGCCTCCGCCACCTTTGACAGGGAGTACATAGACAACGCTTAGTTTATTCATGATATATCCGATTAATGTCCGAGAGAAATCAACTTACGACGCAATTCCATGAGCCCTGGGGCTTGCTCGAGATCCTGGACAACTTGGTTCCAGTCGACGTCAGCGTGTTTAGCCTGGAGAGCTTGAGCCCCCAGTTGTGAGAGTCTTTCACGCTCTTCATGGCCGAAGCTTTGAGATTTCGTATGATAGACGTAGGTATCGTCCGCAACGACAATATTAAATCCAGCTTTTTTGGCGCGGGCGCAGTAATCATTCTCTTCACCAAAACCACGAGGGAATGATTCTTCATCCAAAAATCCGATTTGATCAATGACAGCTCGGGTAATGAGCTGACAAAAACCGTTAATAACACCTGCGGAAGGGTAGCTTCGGACAGATACTTCAGAAATGAGGTCGGCCAACTCTTGCGGCGGCATGCTGCAGGGGAGTGGATTGAATGACCAGTCGCCTGGTTTAGTGTGAATTCTGGGTACGGATTGATAGCTGGCTGCATTACTAAGTGGGCCGACAATTCCGATATCGTCGCTACTACGAACACAATCGATCAGTTTTTGTATCCACATATCAGTGACTATACAATCACTGTTGAGAATACAGACGATGTCCGAAGTGGTACGCGTGAGGCCGGCGTTCACCGATTTCGTGTAGCCGAGATTCTTCTGGTTGCGTATGTTGATAACGTTTTGATATTGTGCATCGATTTCGCAGAGAAATTTCTCGGTTTCGGGAGCAGAGCAATCGTCGACAAGAATCAGCGTAAATGGAATTGTGGTTTTTTCGAAAACGGAACGAATGCACTCAATGACCGAGTCGAGTGCATTGTAGATGGGCACTACAATATCAACGCTGGGATAGGCTACTTCGGGCCGCTCAATTTTAGGTAGTGACATCGTTGTTGCGTTCAAACCAGACGCTATCTTAGCGATTCGCTTTTGGTCAACCAGATAACCTTGCTCCGGCGTCACAATATCCTCTTGAGACCAATACTCGAGCCCTTTGACCAGGCTAATCTGGGAGGAAACTGCCTCATCCTCAAATTGATTGAATTCTGCGGATGTGGAAACTGGTTGATTGGCCCTTTGACTCTTTAGTTCCTTTGTCAAAGAAATGGTCTTGAATAGAACTTCTGTATTCGGACCGATGTCAATTCCAAGTTTGATGGATGGAAATCCGGCGCATCCGCGGCGAATTTTGACCATATCTCCCTCGTTAAGGCTGAAGCGCAAGGTGTCATTGCCGCGTATCCGAACTTGTTTAGCTACGACGTGTAATAAACACTCTCGATCCATGCCTTTAGCCAGAAGCACAATGCGAGTAATCTTACTAGTTTTTTCTGGCTCAAGACTGGCGATGTCGATCGATAGTTCCAGAGTGTCCTTTTCGAGAAATGACATTAGGACATCGGTTTCCAATCTAATAGGATTCAGGAGGTCCTTGGTTCTTAATCGAATGCCAAGTAATTGATCCGGTTGATCTGAGCTTCCTTTGGAATGGACTTCATAGACATTGACGCACAGATTGACTTGGGCTTGCTGCTCCTCGCTACAATAAATCTTCCAACCATCTGCCATCGGTGTGGATGCCTTTAAATCACCGAGCACTAAACCGTGTGACCAGGTCGCTAGATTGCCATTCGAGATGTAATTAATTTCCTTATTAGCCGTATCTTCTTGCAAAGAACCCATGTCAGGCTCATCAATCAATAAATCGGCTAGTAATTCTGACGACACGTGTTCTGCTACACACACATAGGCAACATCGAAAAATGAATGGCCTTGGTGAGTTACGCTCAGTTGCAGCGAGAATTGATCTCCAGTCTTGGCTAAGAGTCCTTTAGTATTCTCAAGCCGGTGGTTTCTGGGCACCCAGCTATTATCTGCGTAGGTCTGCAGTTCTGAAATAACCTCTCCATTCTTGAGGAGACTAATACAGAGAGGAGTGTGTCGATCACTGCGAATCAGAAATCCGATTTCTAAATTATCAAGAATAACGTGTTCAGGTATGTCGATAGAGCTACTGAAATTCAGTACTTCAGGTATATCAAAACTCTCTGTACAAGAAAATCGAAGGTAAGATCTGGCTTTATCGGCGATCTGTTGCGGAGCAGAGTATTGTTCTAGGTGCAAGCCCGTTTCTGGTTTGCACTGATACTGCCAACCATCAATTTGACTGGGTGATGAAAGGGACAGCGAAATTTTCGGGTTCAATGGGGTATGACAGTAGCCCATCAGCACTGCCTCTAACAACAGCACTTGTTTACCACTGCTTGTCTGCACGGCTGCGACAGAATATTCCCGGCTCTCATCATTGATGCAGTGGGAGCAGTTCACTTTGAACATCGCGAAACCTCCCGCGATACCTGCCTCATCTAAGTCAGGGCGATAAAGTAGTTCCCCCACCTCACCAGCAAATTGACCATCAATGTAAATCGATACACCACCATGGAATTGGCCGTTTTCGACGGTAGCAATCCAACCGATTACTAATCCATTGTCAAGGCATTCAATGTTGCCAATGCACTTAGGCGAAGGTGGCCATGAGGCATTTAGCGTCTTTTGGGCTGCGTTATCGTTGTTAATCTGACTGTCGTTCTTTGCCTGCTGTCCAACTGCTGAAACAGCGTCCAACACTTTAGCTTGATTGAGCCGTCTGTTGGTTATACCCATAGTTTTAAGATCCGTTGAGCTTGCTGGGGTGAGTGTTCATGAAAAACCCCATCCGTGAAATCAGTGCCTTATGATTGGCAATGCAAGACTCGTGCTACTTTCAAAACCTGGAAATTCATATCCATAAAGCCGAACAATGGAAAAATGGAAGTGGCGGCATTGCGGGGCCACGATGCTTGAATTAAACCGCTGAATTAACCGGAAAAATGGCGGTAAATGAATTTGTGATGAAAAATTAAGAGCACTGATAATATTTAGCTAAATGGAAATCAATTAGAGTTCGAATTCGCTATTTACCCAGAGTTTTAAATTGGCGCTATGGAATCGATTTTACTTGGGCTCTATCAGTGCAGATTTGTAAGCTCTTGAGCACCAATTGGCACATCGTTTGCTGCCAGTTCAGACGCTTCTTGTTGTCCTGAGAACTCAATTCTATGAAGATCGCAGTAATTACGATGGTATACAATGAGTCAGTTAACTTACCTATATGGATAAATCACTATACTGATCAATGCCCTGGCTGTGAATTGTTTGTTATCGATCACGGCTCAGATGTTAGCGTTCGCGACGAATTCACTGGAATCAATGTACTGAGACTACCCAGGTCTGATTTTGATGAGCGTCGTAGAGCCGACATGGTATCTCGTCTGCAAAATGCCCTGATATTGGAATTCGATTGGGTCTTTTATACAGATTGCGATGAGCTGGTGGTTTCCAGACACCACGATACTTTGGCCGAAGCACTCGAAAACGAACCGGCGGAAGTTAAGTCAGTAAACGCCGTTGGATTTAATGTTTGGCACGATGTTGATGGCGATGAATCTGCGTTTGACCGCAGCCGCTCAATAGGTGAACAAAGAAGGTACGCAAAGTTTGAAAAGTTTATGTGCAAACCGTTTGCGTCAAGAGTACCGATTCATTGGATACCGGGCTTTCATACCTCTGATCTGCCACCCCATTTCGGCAGTGGCTACTACTTGGTGCACACCAAATATATCGATTATGAGGAGTCAGACCGAAGACGAGCTCTAACAGCTGGTTTGGAATGGTCCAAAGAGGCACTTGACAAAGGCTGGTCTAGCCATCAGCGCATTGATACCTGTGAACTGACAAAGAAGTTCAAGAAAATCTCTCGCGCTATTGCAGGTGGAAATCTGGCAGAGTTTGACTTTGAAGAAGAACCTGTTCGTTTCGTTGCAGAAACCGTTCAAGACAGCAAAGGAAATTGGAGATGCGACGCGATTTTCGATAATAAAGTGGTTGAGCTACCTGCCACGGTTTTATCAAAACTACCCTGACGAGGATTGGCACTGGAACTGTGAAACCATTGCAGCAGGCTTTGTACACAAAATTGTTCCTGACACTATTCATTTCAAGCGGCGTCGAGCAAACTCGCAGACTATTGAAGCCAGCGGGAATAGGTCGCTAATGCCTGAAACAGCCTTAACTAACTTCGCCGAGGCATCATAGGCGAAATCCCAGTCACAAGGCCTTCAGGCCCTGTGGTTCTGCCGGTGACGGCGTACTTCGTGCACCTCAAAGCACCCTGATCAGCGTGATTGATCCGGCTGATCTACCTTTTCCCGACCCTCTACTAACACTAGTTGCCTGCCTCGATAGGCTGGAATACGGAATATTACTCAATTTTCGAGATTCCCTGCCGCTAACATAGTGAGATCCATTCTGTTGGCCCTCTGGATCGACTAACTAAATTAGATGAATTAAGGATGATTCAACCTAATGAGCTCCCAATCAAAGCTTAGCCTCAAAGCCAAACTCGTATTGTTATTATTGTTGCCATTGCTCGCACTGGCGGGTATTGCTCAGTACGAGCTCCGAAAATTGTCGGCTCAGAGAGAGCAGTCTTTGAACTTTATCGAGCTTGCGGAGCTTGGCGTGGTCTCCAGCCGGCTTATCCATGAGCTGCAGAAAGAACGCGGGATGACCGCCGGGTTCCTAACCAGTAAAGGCGCTAAATTCGCGGATAGTCTGGTTGCTCAACGCAAACTTACCGATGAGCGATTGAAAGAGCTTAAATCCTACTTAAGCACCTTTGAGCGGGATAAATTTGGCTCTAGTTTGAATTCAATTCTAGATTTTGGTGCCTCAGAGCTGGCGAAGATGCCCGACATGCGCGCCAAAATTGATGCTCAGGGATTAGCGGTAGGGGCTGCGATCGGATACTACACCGGTATTAATCGAAGCTATATCAACTTAATAGGCCAGTTGCCAAAGCTCAGTAGTGTTGGAGCGCTCAGCAATGCCGGATCGGCCTACGTATCGTTTATACAAAGTAAAGAGCGCGCAGGCATTGAGCGAGCAGTGCTGGCTTCGGCGTTCTCCAAGAACGAATTATCGGATGATATGTCTACTCGTTTTCAAAAATTGGTCTCCGAACAGGATACCTATATGAGTGTATTTCTGTCCTTGGCTACAGAACAACAGCGAGAGTATTACGTAGCGACCTTGTCGGGTGCCTCGGTGGCTGAGACTAAACGAATGCGAGAACTGGCTTTTCAAAAGTCCCAAGGGTTTAATATCGATGCTGCTGAGTGGTTCCGCGTACAAACAGATAAGATAAACCTGCTAAAAAATATTGAAGATACACTATCAACCGATTTACGCACCTCAGCCGAGAAATCGGCCAGTAATGCAGGGGTTACATTCAATTATACACTTGCTGTGGTTCTTGGGTGTTTCGCCTGTTGCGTGCTGTTTGGGTATTTTCTTATACGTCGAGTCATGAATCAATTGGGCGCAGATCCCATCGTTCTCAATCGGGTCGCAACCAATATTGCCAACGGGAATTTGGAAAATTCAATCCAGGTTAAGAGTCAAACCAGCACTTTGGCTCTTATGTCCACTATGCAGGACAACCTTAGACAAAGAATTGAGAGCGAACACAATACTATGTCCAGGGTTCTTCGGCTACGGGATGGTTTGGATAAGCTATCGACACCTGTAATGGTTGCCGACAGCACTGGCAGCATTACATTTGTAAATGAGGCTATGAACAAGTATTTCAATCAATATCGCCACGAATTATCTCAGATCTGTCCGTCGTTTGCCTCAAACGATCTCACGGAGTGTTCGATTTTCGATTTCTCAAACGATTCAGTCTCCTTTCGAACTTTTATTGAATCCACTACCGAGTGTTATACGGACGAGGTTACTTATGCTGATCGAACTGCGCAGATCGATGTCAGTCAAACATTCAATGAAACAGGTGATCATGTCGGCTACTCAATGGAGTTAAAGGATATAACCGGAGAGCGAGCGGTCATACAGGAGGTGGCCAATGCCGTCAGATCAGCAAACGAGGGTGCTCTTTCGGTGCGGATTGATGTCGGGAACAAAGACAGTGTGTATGCCAAGTTAGCTGAGGGTATCAATCAGCTGCTGGATGTAACAAGCTTGGTTACTGGGGAAATGTCTGAATTTGTCGGTGCTATCGCTGCTGGAGATTTATCCCATACGATTAACACCGACTTGAAAGGGGACTTCGAAGTGCTGAAGCGCGATGCCAACCAGACCGTGCACAAACTCAGCGATGTCATGACGCGGGTGGAGAAGATCGCACGAAATGTGGACATTGCCTCTCGTGAAATAAACGCAGGCAATTTGGATCTGAGCAAACGGACAGAATCAACCGCAGCGAGCCTTCAAGAGACTTCATCGAGTATGGAACAGTTAACAGCCTCTGTGACGCAAAACGCTGATAGTGCGAGCCGAGCTAATCAAATGGTCGCCAATGCGCGCCAGAGAGCCGAACGCGGCGGTGCAATCGTAGGACAAGCGGTTGAAGCAATGAGTGGTATCAATCAGTCCAGCAAGCAAATATCAGACATCATCGGAGTGATTGATGAAATAGCCTTTCAAACGAATTTATTAGCGCTTAACGCCTCTGTTGAAGCTGCTAGAGCTGGCGATCAGGGTCGAGGATTTGCTGTCGTCGCCAGTGAAGTGAGAAATTTGGCGGGACGTAGTGCAGTCGCTGCAAAGGAAATTAAGGAACTTATCGAAGACAGTGTTTTGCGCGTGCAGAATGGTACAGAGTTGGTTGGCCAATCTGGGTCTACTCTTCAAGAAATAATAGATCAAGTGATCGAGGTATCTGAGATCGTCGGCGAAATATCCAATAGCAGTAAAGAGCAGTCTGAGGAGATATCAATGGTGAGCCAGGCGATTACTCAAATTGATGATGCCACTCAGCAAAACGCCGCACTGGTGGAGGAAGCCACTGCTGCCAGTCAGTCTACCAGCTCTCAAGCCGGTGAACTGCTGAAGGAAGTCGGGTACTTTAGTCAGAACCCACATGACGACGACAGATCAGAAATGAAGGCTGCGTAAGCAGAACCCACATCAGGCCATGACGATCGACACATCTTCAGCGGCAATAGCGACCATAACTTTGTCGCCTACGGCAACCTGTTGCTTGGGATGAATTCGCGCCACAATAGGTGTTCCACCGATCTCTAGAGTGCATTCAATGGACTCACCCAAAAATACGATTTCCGAAACAGATCCCTGTAACGTGCTCTCGTCGGATCCATTCTCATCAACAAGGCGCACATTTTCTGGTCGGACGGCAATAGTAGCCTTTTCGCCAGATTGGTGTTTTCCTCGATCGATATAACATAGCCTGCCCCAATCACACTCGACTGTGCCTGGATTATCGTCAATGCTGGGTTGCACGACCGTGCATTCGGCGAAATTACATTGTCCTATAAAACTTGCGACAAACCTTGAGTTGGGTTTTTGGTAAATCTCAACCGGTGAGGCCTCCTGGACAATTTCTCCATCTCGCATAACGGCAACCCGATCGGCCATGGTAAGAGCCTCTGTCTGGTCATGAGTTACATAGAGTGCAGTCATGCCCAGCCGTTTGACGAGATTGCGCAGTTCCAAGCGCGTTTCAGCCCGTAATTTAGCATCTAGGTTTGACAACGGTTCGTCGAACAAGACGACGGGTGTTTCACGAACAATTGCGCGGGCTAATGCCAGACGTTGTTGTTGTCCGCCGCTGAGAAAAGGGGCGGGCCGAGATTCATAGCCCGAGAGTTGAACGATTTCCAGTGACTTTTTGACCCGAGATTCGATGTCGCTTTCAGCGAGTTTGGGTCGCACTTCACGCAGCGGAAATGCCACGTTCTCAAACACCGTCAAGTGAGGCCAAATGGCATACGATTGAAACACCATGGAAAGCGGACGACGGTGAGTAGGCAAACTGGTGGTTTGTTTAGAATCATGTACAACGCTTTCACCGACTAATATTTTTCCTGTCGTAGGCTGTTCCAACCCAGCTAAGCATCTCAAGGTGGTCGTTTTGCCACAGCCACTGGGACCCAGTAATGTGTAGAATTAGTGGGTCTAGGTGCCATTGCAGAAGCACTGGCCGTTCGCTGTCAAGCCTTTGGCATGTGTATAACAGGCGTGTCTGACGGTCAAGCAACCATGGACGGTGTCGATAAAATCTATCCGCGAAAGGCTTTATCTGAAGCCGCATCTGAATGTGATTTTCTAGTTGTGCTGGTACCTTACTCAGCCGCCACTCATCATTTGATTGATGACGAGGTGTTTCGAGCCATGGGGGAGCACGCCATCTTGGTAAATGTTGCGCGCGGCGGTTGTG
>JAHQVR010000014.1 GCA_019634245.1 Gammaproteobacteria bacterium | reverse complement strand
TAACGTGACAGTATCGTGAGGATACTCAGAAGCGAGAGCAGCTCGGTGGCTTAGAGCAACTGACAGCATCAATGACAGTGTTGCGGTGAAGAGCTTTAGATATTTAGGGCTCATAACTTTTTCTCCCAGTTTACGTTTACGATTAGTGAAGGAATATATGATTCAAAGCGAGGGTTCATCTCCTCTGATAAGTTGAGTTCTACCAAAAACAAATTTGGTTCATTTCACGATTGTTGCGGTTTCGATTACGGCGCGGCGTTTAAACCAGACTTCTGTGTGCAGACCAGGGATAGTACTAACTCGTCATATATGCGCGGTATAAATGAACCGCTCGCTAATTAGCGAGTACTAAATAAGTACAACGTAGTTAAAACCAGGAAAGCTAAGTGAACGAACGTACTTGCTCTGCGAAGCTCGCCGAATGGATTACCAATACAAGCACAACGGACCTACCAAAATATGTGCACGACGCGGTCGAGTTTACGGTGATCGACACGGTCGCACTGACCATTGCTGCGTTGGAAACGGACTACGGCGTGGCAATACGACAAGCATTTGATTCGCGAGGTAGCTGTACCGTTTGGGGATGCGGCTCAAATTTCGATATGGCCAGTGCTGCCGTCATCAACGGGACTTGCGGGCACGGCGAAGATTATGACAACACCTATGAAGGTTGTCCGATGCATTCCGGTGTCGTTATTGTGCCGGCTATTTTTGCTGCGGGAGAGGCTCTTGCATTGCGCAACTCAGACGTAATCAAAGGCTTGGCTATCGGTATAGAAGTGGCAAACCGACTGGGCCTTGTCGCTGGAAAAAGTGTACACAAAGCGGGGTTTCATCCAACGGCAATTCTTGGCACCACGGCCGCAGCGGCTGGTGTCGCCGCCGCATGTGGGCAAAGTGCACAACAGATAAAAAACACATTGGGTATTGCCGGTTCCCTGGCATCGGGTATTATCGAATACCTCGCCGACGGTAGCTGGACAAAACGATTACATGCCGGTTGGGCGGCACAGTCAGGCATTCGTGCTGCTCAAATGGGCGCCGCTGGGTTTACCGGGCCAGAAACCGTTTTTGAAGGGGTGCACGGTTTGTACGCTGCGTTTGCACCTTCACTGACGCCCGATTTTGACCTCTTATGTAATCAGCTTGGATCGGATTGGCAGAGTGCCAACGTTGCGTTCAAACCCTACGCCTGCGGCACCATGACACAACCTTATGTTGACTGCGCAATACAGCTACGCAACAGAGGTATCGCAGCTAAAGATATTGTTAGCATGGTGTGCGAAGTGGGCGAAGGAACGGTACATCGCTTATGGGAGCCACTACCGTTAAAGCAAAGTCCCCCTACGGCTTACGCAGCCAAATTTTCAACACCTTACACCATCGCTGCAGGCCTGTTACACGGTGATGTCGGTCTCGCTCAGTTCACCGATGAAGCTGTGTCAGATCCCGATGCTCTGACCTTGGCCGCCAAGGTGAACTACGTAATTGACCCGAATAACGATTACCCGAAGAATTATTCAGGGCATATTCGTGCGGTGTTAACCGATGGCTCAGTGATCGAAGAGCATCAGCCACATTTACGTGGAGGTTCAAAACAACGTTTAACTCGAGAGGAAATTGTCCGCAAGGCCGAAGCTAATCTTGCCTTTTGTGGAAAAGGTAAAAATGCTGTTGATGCCTTGCAGGAACTTGCCTCGCAAATGATCACCTACCCTGACAAACCTTTTTGTCTCAGCACTTTTGTTGCATGAGGGCGACGCATCACCCACTCAGTGGATGGCATGATTAGCGACAACACGAGTGTAAGCCTGTCTTGTCGGGTTTCGCGTCAGAATCGACTTCGCTGGCACTTGTAAACGCCATCATTTACAGTTAGTCTTGGCTCGTTGTCAAGGTCAGAATATCAATGATACAAGACGAAAGCCCATCGATAAACAAGCCGGACAAGACTTGGAACCATAAAGCTCCGGTAATTTTCTCGCCCGTGTTCGATTGGCCGCCTAAGCCACTCGATGCACTTAATTCGCTGACAAAGAAATGGGTCACTGTCACCAGAAATACGCTGTTTCTCATCATGGCGGCTTGTACCTACAATTATTTTCTGCCACAGCTGTCTGATATGAAGACGCTTTCGCTGGATTGGATTTTGCCGATGTTCTTAAGAAATGCGGCGTTTCTAGTACTGGTAGCTGGTGGCTTGCACTTATTCTTTTTTACTTTGCGGATGCAAGGCAAGAAACTAAAGTTCGATAAACGCAAGGAGCTGGAAAAAAGTAAAAAATTCACATTCCGAAATCAACTTCATGACAATATATTTTGGAGTATTGTCGGCGGGGTTAGCGTTTGGACTTGCTATGAAGCTTTGTACTTTTGGGCTGTTGCCAACGAAGTTGTGCCCACACTTTCGTTTTCCGAACATCCGGTAGCTTTTTTTGCGTGGCTAGTCATTCTTCCAGTTTACGCCTCTTCACATTTTTATTGGATTCACCGCCTACTGCACTGGCCACCGTTATTTCAACGCGTACATCGCTTGCATCATCTCAATATACATATTGGGCCATGGTCTGGTTTATCCATGCATCCTGTAGAGCAAGTTATTTATATGTCGTCGGTGCTCATACATTTTGTTATTGCATCGCACCCGGTTATATTCCTCCTTCAGCTATATACACGGTGTATGGGGCCGGCTTTTTCGCACTCGGGCTTCGAGAAGTTATTAGTAAAAGATAAATCAATTACTGATTCGGCTGATTTTCATCATCAGTTGCACCACAAGTACTTTGAATGTAACTACGGGACGTTAGATACGCCATGGGACAGGTGGTTTGGATCGGTGCATGACGGGTCTGATGAGGCGACTAAAAGAGTTCAAGAGCGAAGACGAATGATGTACAAAAACCGAAAACAGAATGTGAGTTAGGCGATTTGGAATCGGGAGTAGCGTTACCATGAATAACACAACTAGTGTACCCGGTGCGATGCCTCCGCGTGATGCGACCAAGAAGGGACTCCATAGAATTATGACCCTGGGTGGCGCTTACGCCACTCGCAACTACACTGTAAAACACCTTAGAGAGCTCAAAGGAGTACGTGTTTTAACTGAAACAATGCCTTTCACAACTGAAGAAGCTGCCGCCGCCGAATCTGCAGGAATTGACACATTAAAAGTGCGATTCGATCCAAACAATCCGGATGGTGCGAAAGCAATCAGGCAAGCTGCTCCCAATACATTCCAGACATTTACGCTTGGCCTTACAAAGTTCACCACGACTGAACAAGCCATTCGTGCGGGTTACGATGCTATGGAGATTGGTGCGGACGGCATCATGTGCCAGTGGTCACCTGACATGATACATGCCGTTGCCAACGCTGGAATACCGGTGGAGGCACACGCCGGACTTGTACCTAGACTCAGTACCTGGACAGGTGGCTTAAATGCGGTTGGTAAGAATATTGACGAGGCCCTCTGGATCTATAAAGAAATAAAGCGTTTTGAAGAGGCAGGTGCCTGGGCTGTTGAGGTGGAAGTTGTTCCTGCCGAGTTATTAACTGAAATCTCCAAAAGAACCACACTGGTAACCTCTTCCATAGGTGCGGGTAGTGGTGGGGATATTCAGTTCTTGTTTGCTGAGGATATTTTAGGGAACAACCCACCACCCTATCCTCGACATACCAAGCAGTACCGAAACCTATTTGAAATGCAGCAAACCCTGCAAGCAGAACGTATCGCTGGTTTCAAGGATTTTATTGACGATGTCAATACCGGTAGATTCCCTGGGCCGGAGCATGTAGTGAATGCACCCGATGGGCTTATCGATGAATTTATTGGTGTTGTTGATAGCAACGCCAGCAAAAACGTGTAACTGTTATTGACTTTTTAAACTGAATCTAAAATGCCCGTGTTGCTAAAGCACTTCCCGCTTAGATCCAATCTGTTAATATTTTTTGCGCTATTTTCGTGGCCTGCGATGCATCAATGCCTGTGCAATTTTGTGGGCAAATGTCATCCGGGATAGTGGCCTTGGATATATGACAATTTAACGTATACACTAAAAGCTGGTTTACTACTCGCAGGAAGTCTCGATGGATCTCGGTATCCAGGGTAAAAAAGCGCTACTCTGCGCATCCAATGCAGGGCTTGGACTGGCCTGTGCCAAAGCGGTGGCAATGGAAGGTGTAGATGTTGTTATCAATGGCCGCAATCCTGAGAAAATTGCAGCAGCGGTAAAAGAAGTAAAAGCCGTTGCCACAGGCAATGTGCAAATGTAATTTCGGTGCATCGTTTTAGCCCATCAAAGCCAGATTTGCTTTACCAGCCAGATACTCATCAAGGCACCCGGCAATAAGGTCACGAACATTGCAGCTCCACGGGTCTTGCTGTCGTATAACACGAAGTGCGCAATACGGCCGACAGCAAAGGTTGCAATTGCAACCCAAAGCCAGTTTACCCCGAGACCTGCGTATTCCGACGCACCAAGAACAAGGGCAAAAAGCGGTATGTTCTCCATAAGGTTGCCATGGATTCTGATGCGCTTGAAAAGAACAGCATCTCCACCATCACCGCGAAGCACATTGACCTTATCGCGCCGAAGACCTACCCATCCAGTAAGTGGAATCAGTAAAAGCGCTATTAAGCTGATAAACGTAAAAGTGACAGGCAGCAGGGGTTGAGTCACGGCAATGATCTCCTATTATTCGGCCGATTTACCGGCGACATCACTATTGTCGCAGTAAACAAAATATGTTCAAGAACATATTTTCATTATTATGTACATTCGCTGGATAGCGAACTGGAGAATGTCATGCCCTACACCAGCTCACACAAATCCGAAACTCGCAGCCGGATTGTCGAGGCCGCGCGAATCCTGTTTAACAGAAACGGGTTTTCGCAGGTGACTATCGACGATGTTATGGCACAAGCGGGTCTCACAAGAGGCGGATTTTATAATCATTTTCAAAACAAAGAAGAGCTGTACTCGGAAGCCGTGGCGAGTTTTCTTAACGGTCGAGGCAAAACATGGCGTGATGATGCCGGTGTGGATGCAGAGAATGGTGGACCAGATACTGTACGAGCAATGATCAATAGTTATCTTTCAGCAGAACATGCAAGGGATGTTGACGGACAATGCCCTATGATCGCGTTACCTTCTGACATTGCACGCGCTGGGCTTGAAACACGCCGTTCCTATGAAGCTTTGCTGCGCGCCATGATTTGGTTATACGAACACAATCTTCCAAAGAGTAATGATGACAAGCGAACCACCGCCTGTGTTTTGGCTGCAATCAGCGTAGGCGGAATGGTTCTGTCTCGCACGCTGGATGATGATTCAATGGCCAGCGAAATACGCGAGGCGGCTCGCTGCTTCGCAATTGCGGCTGTGGACAGCAACGAAGTATCAGACTAATTCTGTACAAGTTGCTGGGCATCGCAGCAACATGCTTCGAAGTGAGATGGTGACCTACACCATTTTATAAGGCTCAACAGCTTGATTTACTGCATCAATAAACCCGGTCAACGCCGCTGAGGCATTGATGGACTGACGCATGGAGAGCCCTGCGTTGGTTTGCCACAAGGTACCCTGCAAATCCACTTTCACTAAACCTTTTTCCTGCGCGAGTTCTAGCATTTAGAGAACTCATGTTTGATAATTAAATTTTTCATCATCGATTCACCTGGTCAAATAAATCTGAAAGCTGCAAAACAATGCTCAGAAGCATGAGAAACAGCAATACAAGAATGATTGGCGCTATAAAAAATGGAATAACGGCTGAGTAAAGACGCCCCATCAATATATCACGCGTTTTCGCTTATACTGTTGGGCACGTCTCCATTGTTACACTCGGCGGCGATTCTGTTATCAAGGGATTCATTGTAACAAGTGATAACTACACCTTGCGTTCACTTCGCCACTTAGACGGTGTCGTACCAAACTGCTTAACAAACGTTTTCGTAAACGAAGGCATGCTTTGATATCCACACTCGTGTGCGATCTCCTGGATAGACAGGTTACTTTCAAGCAATCGCCTTGCAGCTAAG